>JAHFEP010000140.1 GCA_023248415.1 Nitrospirota bacterium | reverse complement strand
TCAGCACTGCCTCTGCGTAGTCTTTTTTCTGTGCCTTGATTTCAACAAGAACCTTTTCTCCTGTGATAACATCAGGCACAAAGACAACCATGTCATTATATCTTGCAAGGCCCTTTCCGCCATACACAAGCCGTTCAATATGGAGTTCTATTCTATTGTTGGCCATTAAAAACTATGCTCCAGAAATTGTTGAAGAAGGAGTCGCTTCTATAGTATGGGTAAAAGATACCGCAAAAGGCAGAAAAAGGCAAACCCTGCTTGCTGCCTGTCGTCAGACAGGTTGCTACTTTGGGCAGAAAAAACCTTGACAGAAAAAAGGTTGCGGTTTAGTATATGAAATCAGAGTCTTTACTACTTCAACAATTGGGATAGACGCAATTGATTGCAGATATGAAGCAGTTATGTGAAATTGAGAGAAACAAATGATATGTGAAATTTGTGGAAAAGAGGGAGCTCGTATCCGCAGAGTTGCCAGAATATATGGCAAGGGCAAAGATATTCTGGTTATAGAAAATGTGCCAGTAATAACTTGTCCCCACTGTGGAGAGAGTTATCTTGAAGCTGAAACGCTTCATAAAAGATCAGTATAAAGCATCCGTAGAAAAATGCGTGAAGAAAGTTAATTCCGGCTTAAGAAAAAGATATAAAAAAGTTGGTGTTTTACATGCATATAAAGAAGAACCAGTAATTAAGAAGCGGCTGCTTTCTCTCCTCACAGAAAGAGATTGCAAAATAATGACCATTCTTTTAAACAAGAAGAAGGTCTATACAAAACTTCAAGATGAGAAGCCAGTGCTTTACAACTATGTAACTAATATCTTGCTTGACCGAATATTTGCAAAGAAGTTGCTCAAACCAGATAATCCTGTTGAGATTATAGCCTCCCGCAAAGAGACCAGCAAGTTCTTAAATCAGAATTTTAAATCTTATCTTCAGTCCCAATTGGCTGAAAATCATAAGGCAAATGTAACTATTTCAATTAAAACACCAGCCGAGGAAAAAGCACTACAGGCTGTAGATTTTGTAAGTTGGGCTATTTTCAGGAAGTATAAATATAAAGATGATACTTACTACAATATTATAAGTAAAAATATTCTTGAAGAGAACCCTCTATTCCCTTAAAAACAACAAAACCCCGTTCGCTATTTACGAGGCGCCCTGCGGTACCCCACGAACGAGGACTTACTTGTATAAATATATTATAAAATATTTCCCAAAGAAGTCAACAAGATTTCCTGTAAGGAATAAGCACTTCATTAAAACACTAATAGAATCAATGCACTATACTACCAATACCTCTCCCTAATCAGCCCCAAAGAGCGCAGCCTTTTTAACCGTTTCAGGGCAGCAGAGGAGACAGCCTCACCTTCATTGGTATCAATAGTGTTCTGTGAAAACTGCTTCATTGCCTTGTAATAATACTCTGCAGCCTCGCTCCAGTAATTGAGATTTTCATAGACCTCACCTATTCTAAATAATGCTGTGCCTTTGGCAATGCCTGTTTTATTTGCAGACGCAACCTGATTGTAAGCAGCAATCGCCTCTTTCCAGTTTTTCATGTGCATATGATAGTTGCCAAGATTCAAATAGCCAATTCCAGCAGCCTCTTTATTGCTGTCTCTCGCCGCTTCTTTAATGCGCGTAATAAAGTGATTGAAAATGAGTATCCCCTTTTCAGCTCTTATCTCTGCAATAGCAGATAATGATGGCTGAAACTCCAGCGCCTTTCTGATTTTTGAAAGAGGCTGTTTCACATCCTCCTGAATAAGGTCAATAATAAATATATCAGGCCTCTCCATCTCGCTGTTAAAGAGCGTAAAGATGAGTTTTGGTCCTGCCTTGTCCTTTATCAGGCAGGCAATGATAAAGAGTTCAGAGTTCAGTCTTTCTGAAAAATCCTTTAACTTAATCTCCTTCCCTCCCTGCGGCAAGAGATGGCTTAACACTGTTTTAATATTGATATCAAACTGCTTCAAAGCCTCTGCCTCCTTTTCATCAGGCAGTGTAATCAATTGATAGGCCTGCATGTCCTTGAAACTGTCTATTAAAAGATTCCTTGCAACACCCCTTCCCTCTGTCTGCCCTGCCTCTGTTATAGGGCCTATAAGGACTAATCTCTTTTTTAATGTTATATTTAGTCCCTTTTCCTCTCCTTTATTAAAGACCATCTCTTTCTCAAAATCGTCATAATTTTTTCTGGATATCTTCACTACATGAGGACCGCCTGATACATTTTTAATCTTAACAGGCGCCTTGCCTATAGGTTCATTGTCAAAGGATATATCTGCCTGCGAAGGCTCGCTAATAATAGTCAGAATCCCTGTGCTCTCTAAAAGTGCATATTCAATATTTGTCATTACCTTATCCTTGACAGCAATCTCCACTTCAATAATCTCGTAGCCCTTCTTCCTAATCATAATCTTGTGCTGGCCTGCTGATACCTCATCCTGCCTCAAAGGTGTTTCGCCAATAAGATTGTTATCAAGATAGACCTTTGCGCCTTCAGGTTTTGTAACTACTGATATTGCGCCTTCTGCAACAACACCAGCCTTTGCCTTTCTGAATACATCCATAATCTTTGGAGATGTTGTCTTGGAATCAAGCCTGAAGGTATTGTCAATCTTTAACGCTTCTACAAATTCATCATTAGCCTTCTGGTTCTCGCCATAGGCAATATAGACAAAGGCAAGATACTTGTGCGCTTCAACTAACTTAGAATTGTCATTTAAAAGCGGTGCTGCCTTTAAAAGTAATTTTTGTGTAGCAGTATAATCTCCGCTGTTGTAGCTTTCTATGCCTTTTAACAGGAGTTCCTCGCCTGTCTCGGCAAAAGAGCTGCCTACTGCGATTACGCCGTTTAATATAAGAATTAGAAATATTTTTCTTATAGTCATCATATCAAGACGAATTATTCCAGTTTGTAGATTTTATGCTCTGAGCTGTCTGATATAAATATCTCGCCTGCCGGGCTTACACAAAGTCCGCCTGGGCTGTCAATTATCTTGGGTTTGCCTTTCTCATTCTTAATCTCTACAAGGAATTTAAAATCACGGTCAAATTTTTGTATATTACTCCTGCCAATATCAAGGATATATATATTCCCCAGTCTGTCAGTTGCAATATTAGCAGGCTCTTTAAATGAACCCGGCTCCTTCTTTGATGATTCCATTCCAAATTGCTGCAAAAGCCTTCCCTCTTTATTGTATTTCATAATCCTTTTTAAACCAGTATCAACAACAAGAATATTCCCCTTAATGTCAATTGAGATATCCGAAGGCTCATCCAGTTTTTCATCCTTGCTGCCCTTATCTCCAAAGGAGAGGAGAAAGCCGCCTGTCCTGTCAAATTTGTGGATTTTTTTATTCCCCTTGTCCATGATATAAATATATCCTTCGTAATCAACTGCAATGGCAGACGGCTCCTTGAATTCACCGTCTTTTTTACCCTCTTTCCCAAATGTAAAAACAGGATTGCCGCTCTCATCAAATTTGTAAACCTTGAATAGCTTTGAATCAACCACATAGATATTGCCATCCCTGTCCGCCCATACATCAACAGGCCTTTTAAAGACATCCTCTCCTTTTTTGGGCCTGCCTATCTCCAGCGCTGAACCTTCCTCTGTTAAATTTATTCTCTGTATCCTTTTATTGCCTGTATCTGCTATATATAGATTGCCCTTCTCATCGCAAGATATTCCCAGAGGCTCAGAAAATTTTTTATAGTCATTCCCTTTCTCGCCGATTGTATTTGAATATCTTGGCTGGCTATTTGACAGATTTTTATTAAGAAGTAACAAAAGGGCTGAGCCATACACATGATAATTGCTGTATGGATAGCTGTCCTTTAATCTCTGGAATGCCTCCTTAGCCTTCTGATACTCTTTTAGATATATATAAGAAAGCCCGATGTAATATTGCGCATCATCGGCAAATTCACTGTCAGGGTGTTTTGTTATTAAACTGCTTAAATCGCCGATTGCCTGTTCATAATTTGAAAGGTCTATCAGAGAGCGGGCTGCATAATATCTTGCATCATCAGCAATATGGCTGTTTGGATACCTCTGTGGTATTTTAAGATATTCAATAATCGCCCTGTTTAAGTCATATTTTGGATTTTCTATTGTTGAATAGTAAATGCCAATTTCAAACTGCGCATCTGCCGCCTTTCTGCCGTCAGGGAATCGGGAGGTGATTATTGTGAACTCCCTTAAGGCGGAGTCATAGTCCTTTTTCATCCAGTAAAATTTCCCTATCCAATAATGCGCATCTTCTGAGAAAGGCGAGTTAGGATATGCAGCAAGGAGAGATTTAAATTCCTTGACCGCATCATCATACTTGTCCTGTTTAAGGAATTCAATCGCTGTATCGTGCCTCTTTTTTGCATTGAGCTCTGTCTCAAAGGCAAAGGCATTCTGAATAATTACAGCAAAAAAGAAGCACATAACGGTCAATTTTTTTAGAATATGTCTGTTGGTATTCGGCTTCATTGATAATTTTCCAGCATTGCCATTCCTGCCCTATGCTGCTGCGGCCATGCTGCTCCCTGTCTTTTTTGCCTTCTTTAATGCCCTTACTGCCCTGTTTATCAATTGCTCCTGGTCGTCATCTGCATTTATTGGAAAGGTTGCAGAGCCAATATTTACAGAAAGACTGCTCCTTGAACTAAGTCCGCTGTCTAAAACCTTTTTTATAATCTTTTCTGAACAGACAACAGCGCCGTCTGAAAATGTATGCGGAAGGAGTATAATAAATTTATTAGAATTGTATCTTGCAATTATATCACTCTTCCTTGTGCAATTTGCTACAATCTTTGCAGACTGCTTCATTATGTAATCATTCAGCGCCCCTGTTCCGCTCTTATTGATTTCACAGATAAGGCATGAAAGGGAATACTTGTACCTATTTGCTTTTGAGGTCTCCTCCAGCAGCCTTTTCATTAAATATTTTTTGCTAAATGCAGCATCAGTAAAAACAGACGTCTTCTCTATCTCTGCCTCTTTATCCTTTAATGCAACATGCAGCTTCTTGATTTGAACAGCCATCCTGATGCGGCTGTACAGTTCATCTGGATGAAATGGTTTCTGGATATAGTGAATGTTAGTTCCTGAAGGAATGCCCTCTCTTTTCAGATTTTCAGGCATGATAAAGATTACAGGGGTCTCAGATTTCTTCTCCATGGATTTATCTATTTTATTCCATCGGAGATGCGGCAGGTTGATATTTAGGACCATGATATCAATATCACTTGATTTTACAATATCAAGGACATCAGCGCCATTTGTTGTGGAAAGGACATCATAGCCTTCGTTCTCCAATTTCTTTCTTGCAAGACGAAGGATGTCCTGATTGTCGTCTGCCAATAGTATTTTCATCCCTACTTCATCTCCACAACAACCTTTGCTGTTTCATTGGGTTCTATTTTAACATCAACCATCTTTTCAATCTTTAATTCCTGATTGACAAGCTTTACAGAATATTTTCCAACAGGCAGCCTTAAACCTGCCAATGGCGTTGTCCCTTTGGATTCCCCTTCAATATAAATCTCTGCCCAGGGAATAGCATTTATTGTAAGGCTGCCGTAGAGCCTTGAAAGCTTAGGTGATAAAATAGTATACTCCTCTTCCTTTAATGAAATTGTCCTGCCCCAATCCTCGTAGCCGTATAAATGAAGCTTGATATTGTACGGCTCATTTGGATTGATTTCTGCAAAGGTCGCTGGCGTCTTTTTTCCTGTATCCTGATTATTAATAAATATCGCAGCGCCCTCTGGCTTTGAATCCACAAGAACACTGGCGTATAATCTTTTCAATTTAGATGTTACAGTTATTCTTTCATTCTCTTTTATCGTAATAGTGTCGCTCCACTCCTTATATCCATTTAATACCAGCCTTACATTATGGCCTTCATTTGCTGTCAGATTCTGGATGCTCGCAGGTGTCTTAAGCCCTGTTTCCTTATTATCCAAAAATATCTCAGCGCCAAGGGGCGTTGATTCAATTACAATGCCGCCGTATCCTAACTGTTTGGAAACAAGCCCCCTCTTTTCCTCAATCTTTTCTTCCTTCTTCACTTCAGCCTTTTGCGCTATAGGAACAGTCTCCTTTTCCACAGGGCTTTCAGCAGGTTTTTCAGAAACAGGCTGCAGATGTTCGGTCTGCCTTTGGGAGGTAGTAGCGGACTCAGGCGGCTTTAGGTAATCAGAAAGGGCCTTCTTAGCAGGCAGAAGGAGTTCAGGTTTTATTAAGAATACACCGCCGATGAAGAAGATGAGCAAAACAATGATTATGTATTTTAATGGACTCCCTTCTCTCTTCTTGGATACTATTTCAACATCTTCTTTTTTTGCCTGCACCTTTTTGCTTATTGCCCTTGCAGCAGGCCTCTTTTCGCCTCCAACTGGAGCAGCCATTGTCTTTTCAAGGTGTGCAGAGACAATCGTATCCTCCTCCTCAAGCGCCTTTGCCTCTGCCTCCATCTCCTCTTTAAAGAGTGTATGCATATAACTCTGGAGATTTAAAGTGCCGGGCATGGTTTTATTTGCGTGTATATATGTCTCAAGCTCATTCTGCATCTCAGAGGCAGACTGATAACGTTCCTGCGGCTCCTTTGCAAGCGCCTTTAAGAGTATATCTTCAATCTCCTTTGGTATCTCTTTATTGAATTTTGCCGGCGGAATTACCTTTGCCTCCCTCACCTTTTCTAATGTATTCAAATCTGTATCGCCTTTAAAAAGCATCTCGCCAGTCAGCAGTTCATACAATACAATGCCAAGCGAAAAGATGTCAGACCGCCTGTCTATCAGCCTTCCCCATGCCTGCTCAGGGGACATATATGCAATCTTTCCTTTTAAAACACCTGTCCTTGTATCTGATGTCTTTGACGCTGCCTTTGCAATGCCAAAGTCAACTATTTTCACATCACCTTCATAAGAAACAATGATATTCTGGGGGCTCACATCCCTGTGAATAAGATTCAGCTCATTGCCCTTTAAGTCCTTTTTCTTGTGTGCATAGTCAAGGGCAGCACAGGCCTTGCTTACAATCTGCAAGGCATGCTCCACTGAGACTGGAGGTTTTTTGTCTTTGCCCTTTTTTAATACAGCCTTTAAATCCTTGCCCCATACATATTCCATTGCAATATAATAGGAATCCTCTATCTTCCCAAGGTCAAATATCTGGGCGATGTTAGGATGGGTAAGCTGTGCAGCAATCTTTGCCTCATTTATAAACATAGAGACAAATTCTTCATGCTGCGATAAATGCGGAAGGATCTTTTTGATTACAAGGAGTTTTTCAAAACCAGCAACGCCAACCCTTTTTGCCCTGTAAAGTTCAGCCATGCCGCCTGTTGCAATCTTTTCAGTCAGATAATATTTTCCAAAGGGTATTTTTAAAGACATTTTAAGAATTCTCCTAAGTAATCCACTATTTAGTTTAACATAACAACCCCATTCCGTCAATGCAGCCTAACCCCATAGAGTCTGTTGAGAAAGTCTTCCCATGCCTTCTCGGATTCTCCTTTTTGTGTCATATGAAAATCTATCAGTTCTCTCTTGCCGCCTTCTTTTATGCCGTAACAGACCAAGACGCATCT
>JAHFEP010000308.1 GCA_023248415.1 Nitrospirota bacterium | reverse complement strand
TTATTCTTAAAATATCTGGCAATAAAGGTGGGAACTCCTGTGGCAGGCTGCGCTACTGTAAAACTATGAAGTATGTCATAGTTTTTAACCATTACAAGCCCTGAGTTTATCAGCGCCCTAAGTAAATGACCTGTGTGGTATTCATGCAGCCTTATCCGCGGCAGTGTAACTATTCTGAAATTCGGCTCTATTACCTTGCTTTTAATCCTTAAATCAAAATTCTTTCTGGACGCACATACTATATCAACTTCATGTCCTCTGCGGGCCAGATATTTCCCGAGAAAATAGCAGCGATAAAATGTTCCAAAATTTTCATAATTGTGGTTAAGAAATAAAATTTTCATTTCATTGTATGGCAGGCGCCCAGTTGACTATTTCTTTAAACAGGTCATCAATCTGCTCTGAACTTAAAGGCTTCCCGTCTCCAATAAATCTTTTAACAGATTCGTTAGCTGCAATATTTTTGTATGCCTCCCTTGCAATCAAATAATTCCCATATCTTGTAAAATGTATAGTGTCAGAATAGACCTTGCTAATCCTGTTTTCTCTTGATGTCTCTTCATCAAATAACGGCTGTAAATCAACAAAAGGCACATTCCATTTCTTAGCAAGTTTAGAATTAATTGAAGCAATTGCCTTTCTGCCAAATTGATAAAAAATGATTGTGGGCCTCTCAATATGATACGGAATCCTCCTAAGTTCTTCCTCCTGCGAAGCATTTCCCCTTACAATCCATGGATAATTAACCAAAACAATCTCTATATTTTTCTCTTTTGCGCGCTGAATGATTTTATCCATATTGTCGCTAAACTTGAATGCCTCTAACCTTTGGGAAAAAGTCGGCTCATCAAAACTCGTTAAATCTTTATATCCTGTAATCATGGAATCTCTCTGCCTATCTTTCATCCGGGATATTGCCATTCTAAAAAATCTGTAAAATTCAAGGTTGGAGATGTATCTATCCAGAGAATAAAGGATAGATTGTTTTCTTGTTTTCACCAGACTGGTAAGTATCTCCTGATTTCTTAATTCCAGCGCCATGCCCCTTTTTACAGAGCTCTCCACAGAGGCCATGACATCATTCAGCCCTCCCATAATCAGATACATGTCAGGATTAAGACTATTAAGTTCTGCCTCTATCTGCAGGATATGATGCCAGCTATTATAACCAAATACGCCTGCGTTTATCACCTCCACACGCTTTCCATGCTGTATTAATATCCGAGAAAATATCTCCTCAAGCAGATAGGGGTAGGTAAGATTATTCCCTCCGGCATTGCTTCCAATCGTAGTGGAACCGCCTACGCAGATTATTCTAAAGGTATTCTCAGGCTTTTCTTTGCTAAACTCCCCGCCTCTGTATCCAAAGGAATTAAAGCGATGCTCGCCAATGGCTAAGTTAGGTATTAAACGATATCCCAACAGAGGATCGTATCTGGCATACGGCCCGGCAGCCCAGCCAGACAAATCCATTCCGCTTTCAATCTTATAAAATCTCTTAAGCGGCAGCATGCGCATAAAACCTTCCAGCAGGAGGAAAAACAACATAATGGCAAGGAGTGCAAATAAAATATTTTTAATATTACTCATGATTTTCATCTAAATAAGGCAGCGTATTTTTTTAGTCCAGTTCAAACTCCTTTTTCCAGTCCCCTTTCTCCTTCCACTCAGGCTGCTCGCTTTTTAAGATAACACAATTTTCCAGAACCAACACATCCATCTCTGTTCGCATGAAGCATCTGTAAGCATCCTGCGGTGTGCATACTATGGGCTCTCCCCGCACATTAAAACTCGTATTTACAATCACAGGGCATCCAGTCTTTTCGTAGAACTTCTTAATCAATTCATAAAAACGCCTGTTATTATCGCCGCTTACTGTCTGAATCCTTGCGCTGTAATCAACATGGGTAACTGCAGGTATATCCGAACGGGGCACATTCAGCTTGTCAATGCCAAAAAGTGTTTTCTGCTCTTCGGTCATTGGAATCCTCCTTTTTTCTTTAAGAGGCGCAACCATAAGCATATAAGGGCTCTCACCTTCGTATTCAAACCATTCTGACATATGCTCCAAAAGAACAGCAGGGGCAAAAGGACGGAATGATTCCCGGTATTTTATCTTGAGGTTCATCTTCTTTTGCATCTCAGGATTTCTTGCATCTCCAATTATAGACCTCGCTCCGAGCGCGCGCGGCCCAAATTCCATCCTGCCAGAGAACCAGCCAATCACCTCGCCATTGCTAAGTCTATCAGATATCTCATTGTATAAAGATTCATCGTCAAACTCTTTGTATGAGAATCCATTTGCATTTAAAAAAGCCTTTATCTCTTCATTGTCAAAACTTGGCCCTAAATAGCTGCCTGCCATTTTATCTTCCCTGTCATCGGCGTCTCTTTCATTGCCAAGATAGTGATGCCATACAGTCAACGCCGCTCCGAGAGCGCCACCAGCATCGCCTGATGCGGGTTGAACCCAAATATTAGAAAAGAGCCCCTCTCTATAAATCTTGCCGTTTCCAACGCAGTTAAGCGCCACCCCGCCGGCCATGCACAGGTTCTCCATTCCTGTCTCCCTCTTAACATGCTTGCACATTTTAAGCATGACATCCTCTGTAACCTTTTGTATAGATGCAGCAATATCCATCTCCCTCTGGGTAAGAGAAGTTTCTGGTTTTCCTGGCTGTCCGCCAAATAGCCTATCAAATTTGCCATTGGTCATTGTAAGTCCCTGGCAATAATTAAAATA
>JAHFEP010000021.1 GCA_023248415.1 Nitrospirota bacterium | reverse complement strand
TCTTGGTTTGTTCAAATGCATCTAATGCCCGCTTGCTTAAACGAGGGTCATCTGTAAAATACCAGACGAGAGAGTGGGTATCAGCAACATAATTCATATTTTTATTATTTATATTCGTATGGAAAGAGGGATTTTTTTGCTTCAATAAATAGGCTTTCATCAATCTGGCTGCCCTTCCATATACCTTTCAAAGAGCCGCGGCCTTTTTTCCCTTTCGGCGCCTGCATGAGCTCAACTTTTAGGAGATGAATAATCTTGTAAAGTTTTGGCAACATCTCTTCTGGGGTGTTTTTTATTTCCTCTATGAGTTTTTCTTTATAGGTTGATGGCATCTTTTACCTCCCTTGAGCTTGTTTTCATTTTATCTCTGAGAAGATGGTATGTCAAGGAATTTCACATCACCAAAGCCCGCAAAAGCTTTACCGCCATACGCTGCTTCTTCTCATCCAGTTCTTTTGAAAATTTATTTATAGCCTCTCCCCTTTCCACCCCTCCTTGCAAAAACCTGTCTGAGTAGAGAGGCGATAAACCTGATTATCTTATTACTGCCCTTACAATTTTTATTAGCAGCCTCAACCCTTCCTCATCAGCCTCTTTAAGCAGGCTGTAACTATATTTTTATAATTATAGGGGAAAACAGATATAAGGAATTTTGTTTATAGCGGCGGGGTAGCGTATATGGCGTAACCGTTTAGCCATTATTTCTTAAACAGTTTCAACCTCTCCAGATTCATTGATGATTCTGTCTTCAGTCACATCCCCTCCCTTAACACTGCCGAATAGAGAGGGCTTTACTTTTTTTGGTTTTTCTTTGATTGCTAAACCATGAAGAACCTCTTTTTTTAATTTTATTAACTCTCGTTCTAAAATATCAATCTGCTTTAAAACCACAGCATTTTTTAGCTTGGCACCCATTTAATTCATCACCTCCATCATTTATATATTTAATAGTTTATCACAAATAACGGGTTTATAGTAAAAAAAATAGATTGAAAAGCAAAAGCAGTCTTATCTTACCTCACTACCGCCCTGATAAGTTTAATCAGAAGCCTTAATCTCTCCTCATCTGCCTCTTTAAGCAGGCTGTTTAGGGTCTCTTTTAATTCCTTTGGGCTTGATGTTTTATGCGCAAACTCAAAAAAGTCCTTTAATTCTACATTTAGGGCATTGGCGAGCCTTTCAAGAGTATCAAGGGAGGGAAAGCCACGACCCACCTCTATCCTGCTGAGGTGCTTTGGGTCTATACCGACCTTTTCTGAAAGCCTTTCCTGAGACAGCCCTTTTAATTTTCTAAGCTCTTTGATTCTGCTGCCAAGCAATTCCTTTGTTGTCTTCATAACACCTCCAAAAGTAATTGAATTTTCAAGTTTTTGGAGGGATTTTGTAACCATATATAATATTGACTTATATTGACAATATCCATATTTAATGTATACTTACCTGTATAAAAGGTGGGTGTTTGGTAATATTATCTATTTTATCGGAGGGATAGTGGCTATGAAGAAAGGTGAGTGGCTTTTTGAGAAATTTCGGCTTCAAGCAGCAATGCATTCAGAAATATCTAAAATATTCAAAAAGTATGAAAAGAAAAGGAGCAAAATAATATCACAATTTAATCAAGAAATAGAGACATTAGGGAATAGTGGCAAGAAAATAACGCTTGATGTAAAAAATCAAACATGGAAACAGGGTGGTTACGGCACACTACTTAATCAACTGCAAAAAAGGGCGGGAACAGCGGTATCTGATGTTAAGAAGAAATATATGGCAGAGATTAATAAGTTGTAATAATAAAAAAAATAAAAGGGTGGTTAATAATCATGAATCCTATACTTAGTCAAATAGAAACACAGGATGGCGACTCGTTTCAACTTATAAAAAAAATAGATGAAGACAACGTGTGGCGGCTTTATGTAGAAGGAGAGATCAATCTTAAGGTTGCATGGTTAAAACAAAAACATTCAGAACTCTATAAGATGGCGATAACCATGTTTCCAAATGATAAATTAATATTATCAGCCCATCCAATCCATGACCCCTATGATAAATATGGTCAAGGGACAATTTTAGAAAAAGAAGAAAAGGATTGTATATCTGCTTTTAAGGATATATATGAAAACTTAAGTGAGAGTAAGAAGATAGATATTATTAGAAAAGTGCTTATGTTAATGTAAACAGTATATGGAGGAAATATGCAACTTACACGAATTACAGGGCTGATTCTTATTATTCCTTTAATAATTTCAATTACTGCTTGCAGCAATAGCCCTGCGGAAAAAGCGCGCAATGCATTGAGACAAGTTAACATTGAGTATACAGAAAATTCCTTTATAAGGTATGTAGAAAAAGGCGATAAAGCCGTAGTGGACTTATTTTTAACAGCAGGAATGAGTCCAAATTTGAGGAGTTCTGATGAAACGCCGATACTGGTTATTGCTGCCCTTAAAGGTTATGATGAAATTGTAAAACTATTAATAGCAAAAGGTGCTGATGTGAATGCAAGAGATGTGAAGGGTTGGACAGCTTTAATGAACGTAGCAGCTATAAGTAATGCCGAGGTTGTTAAAACCCTGCTAAATAATGGTGCTGATGTAAATGCTAAAAATAAGGATGGGATGACAGCCTTAATGGAGGCAGCCCAAAAAAGGGGTAATAGTGAGGTGGTGAAAATTTTGATAGACAATGGCGCTGATGTAAATGTCAAGAATAATAATGAGAGAACAGCTCTAATGATAGCTAAATTAGGAAACTATACGGAAGTTACATCTCTTTTAGAGAAGGCTGGAGCCACTATATCGAAAGAAGCAATAGAGGGGCTTTTAACTGTAGCTGATTCTCAATGGCAAAAAGAAGATTATCAAAATGCTATTGAAAGCTACAAAGAAATTTTATCGCTTGATCCAAATAACTCCAAAGCAAAAGAATTTTTAAAGAAATATAGTGCAGTAAGGTTCATTTTTTCTGACCTAACAACAAAGGATATAAACACTCGGCTTTTGTGGACAAGGGATGCAAATATAGCAGGAAGGAAGATGGACTGGTTAAAGGCTAACGATTATATAAAGCAGTTAAATGAACAAAAATACGCTGGACACAGCGATTGGAGATTGCCTACTATAAAGGAGTTTCAAACACTCATAAAACAGGTATATGGTCAGCATACAATATTAAATAAAGGTGGATTCAAAAAAGTGCAGGATGATTTCTACTGGTCGTCGTCTCCCAATGCAGACTATCCGAAATTTGCATATGCCTTCAATGTAAGCGGTGGCTATGTAGGTAGCGAAGGTTTCGGCGAATATACGACTAATGCCTGCTATGTATGGCCTGTTCGCTCTCCCATGACTTCTTATGCAGCAAGTACTGAATGGTTTGTCTTTTCTGATTTAACAGCTACAGACAAAAAAACAGGTTTAATGTGGACAAAAAATGCTAATTTGGCAGGTGAAAAAATAACATGGAATAACGCCTTCAAATTTATAGAGAAGTTAAATAAACAAAAATATGCAGGATATAGTGACTGGAGACTGCCCACAAACGGAGAACTTCAAACACTTGCAGCCTATGCCCATAGCAATTTAACGTTCTATGAACTTTTTAATAAAATTGGTTTCGAAAATATTCAGCCAGGCTACTGGTCGTCTACTACCTATACGAATACGGAGGGAACTACGGTTACTGGCGTTGCATGGGAAGTCTATATGGACGGTGGCTATGAAAAACTCAAATATAAGACACCCTCCTATGTATGGCCTGTTCGCGTTGGTAAGTAGATTATTTGGACATTTGATTATTTTTAAATCAGGCACCTTTTCTCTTATTTTCTATTATTGACATCCTATCCTATCCTTTAACAGAAAGGTCACAATATTAGTGAAGGAGGAAAAAGATGGAAAAGAAAAGTGCATTAGAAAATTTACAAATGAAGGTAGAGAAGCTTGTTACCACTTTTACAAGAACAAGAGATGTTCAAGGCCTCTATGATCTTCTTAAAGAATGTCATATTACATTGGATGAATCTCTTTCTATTGGGAAAATACCGCCTCATGACATAGATATTCAAGAAACGGTTTGGAAGATAAGGGATAAAATAACCAAGCTTGGAAATGATATTGCACAAAAAAATAGATAATATGGAATCTTAAATTCAAGGGGTAAAAGCTTATGAATTCAAAATGCCTAAAAACGGTAGTTCTATGTTTAGTTCTTTTGTTAAGTTTTTGGTGTTTAAATCTTGATGTTGCATACACCAAAGAAAGTAAAGAAGTAGAATCTATAAGTCTGAGCAGAAGTGTAACGAATGCTTACGATCTCATTCATGCTTTTGCAATACTTGTGAGCGGGGTTGCTCTCATCATGCCATATAAACTCATAAGCAAGATTGCCGAAAATATAGATAAGTTTGGAAACGATAATGACGGCAAGCGTATAGCAAAGATTATTATGCTCCTAAGAAAATGACGATTATACTATCAACAATAGGTATTGAAATAGATAAGATGCCAGATAGAGGGGGTTAGCTTTAAACTTGATATGGAAAGGTGGATTATGGTGCAAATCATAAGTTTTTTGGATTACTTGGCAATAGTAACCTTTGCATTATCATTATACTGCCTTAGGCATACGATACGAGCAATTCTTGAGGGGAACCCTCAAACTTTCCCGTTCTGGAGTGGGTTAAATGAGCAGAGTTTTTATTTTAAATTAAAATTCTCTTTGAAAACAATCAAAGCTACGTACTGTAAAGGTCAACAAGTTGTTCATCCTTACGGCAGTTATGAGAATCAAAGCTACGTCGCTGAAGTGGCAGACAAAAAGGGTTTATACACTTTTAACGAAGGAAAACGGTTATTTGCGGCTGGAAAGGCTGGCGCATGGGGAACTTTAACCTTATGGTTATCTGGTTTAACATTTGTTATTAAAATATGCTTACCGATTATCAAGTATATAGCCGAAAACCTCCTTGCCCGGTCACTGTACCTTTAAAGCGAGTTTTATACTGCTTATTGGAAGAAATGAAAAATATGTTCTTTATGAAGAAAAGATGGCTGAACAGGCGAAACAGAAAAAAGTTTACAAAAAAACCATGAAGAAAAAATAACCGCTGATATATAATAAGGAAGGCTCAATCATCCAAACTTGAGTTTTTTCAGAAGGATAAAATTTATGAAAAGGTTATTGATTTTTATTTCAATGCTTATTTTAGTAGTTGGGTTAATCACTGGGATTTCCTATGGAGCAGGTGATAAAAGGTTTACCTTATCTGATTCGTTAGTAAATGATAAAAAAACCGGACTCGCCTGGACAAGGAATGCAAATATGGCTGGTAAAGAAATGACATGGGATGATGCCTCTAAATTTATAGAGAAGTTAAAAAAACAAAAATATACAGGATTGCAGTGCTGGAGGCTTCCTACAAAGGAGGAGCTTCAAATACTTATAGATTATGCAGAAAGTCAAGGATATAATACACATATCAATGAGCTATTCAGTAAAATTGGTTTTAGAAATGTGCAGCCAGGCGTCTACTGGTCATTTACTTCTTATGCAGACGATACTACTAATGCATGGTCTGTCAGCATGATCCACGGCGGCATGTCCCTCGTCACTAAGGCTGATACCCACTATGTCTGGCCTGTGTGTGATTACGAAAAGGAGAAAAGAAGAACAGCAGAAAAAAGAAGAAAAGCAAAAGAACAAGAAGAAAAAGAAGAAAAAATTAAACAACAACAAGCTCAACGAGAAGCAAAACGAAATCAACTTTTACTAAAATGTGATGGGAAAATTTTAAGTCAAGAAGATTTCATGCTCGGCAAGAACCCCTATGCAGATAAAGGTAAATGCGTTGAATTTACAGCAGTTACTTTTCAAATGACCTCAGCTAATACGGGTCTTTTTAAGATCGGAAATAATGAAATTGTTTTTATTGAATTTAAGGAAACATTTAGAGGCCCTTGGGTACAAGGCATTGCAAAAATTAAGGGTTTATATAATTACACTACTCGTGCGGGTATTCCCAATCAAGTTCCACATTTAGAGATGTTGGAGATTGGGAGAAAATAATAGTGCTGCTACAACTAAATTTGGCAAATATTTAAGGACACCATAGGCGTTATTATACTGAGATAGGCTGATACAGAAATAGAGGATGAACCCTGTTTTAAAATTTGGTTTCGGAGACTTAAAATGCAATTACCTCCATCAGCATTATTAGCGCTTTTTATTACAATAATAATAACCATGGGCTGCGCAAAGAAGGAAGATGTTTGCGATAAGGCTATAAGAATATTCTGTAACTCTGAATACAAAAATGAACAGATGTGCAAGGATACAAAAAAGCTTGCAGAAGCTGCACGGCAAAATGATAGCCTATCTGCTAAGGCATACGGGGTTGAGATGTGCAACATGATTGTTAATACATATAATATACGTATTGATATGAAAAAGGGAGAAAAATATTGGCGTAAGTAAAGGGCATTGAATTTTAAAATAGAAATAAGGAGGTAAAATATGTCAGCCACGCCACAGGAAAGCGCTTCACAATCAGTTCATCAAACTGATAAAGAGCAGTCATTGATTAAAATAACAACTATTATCTATGCCCTGCAAGCAGCCTCCTTTATCTTTGGCATTACCTATATTGTTGCAGTTATCATTAACTATGTAAAAAAAGACGATGTTAAAGGGACATGGCTGGAGTCCCACTTTACATGGCAAAGAAGGACTTTTTGGTATAGCCTGCTCTGGGGCATCATAGGCGCCATTTTAGCCTTTTTTGTTGTAGGTATTTTTATTCTTATTGCAGACGGCATCTGGGTAATTTACAGAATTGTAAAAGGCTGGTTAAATCTTAGTGATAAGAAAAAGATGTATGCTTAAGCAGAATAATATGAAGAAAAATGTGGAATATAATCTAAAAAAGGAGACAAATTATGGGAATAACAGTTGAAAAATATTCAACCTTGCGTACTTATATAAAAATACTTGAGGTAATTGGCTATATTGTTATAGCTATCGGCGCCATTATAGCACTAATTGGATTGGTTAAGCTCTTTACCCCTTATTATTGGTCAATGGGTTTTGCAGGTTTAATGAGCGGTTTTGGTATGGGGATTGCTGGCGTTGCTTTAATAGCAATGAGTCAATTGATATGTGTCTGGATTGATACTGAAGAAAATACGAGAAAAATAGCAGAGTTATTGGAAAACAAGAAATAACTTGAAAAAATTTCAAAAGCAAAATAAAGGGCAAAATAAATGGGTGACCCCTACGCTTCGTTATTTTCTGTCTATTGGATTGTCTACTGGATTGATTGGCGAAATTCCAAAAAAGAAAGAGGTGTTTATTATGGATTTCAAAATTGAGAAATATGGGACAACAGTTGTAATGATTTCATTTAATAATAAAACCTGTTTACTACCAAATGAAACTATTAAAGAGTTGCAAGGCATAGAAACAGCCGGACTATTTGAACGCAAATTGTTAGCAGAAATAAGAAGCTGTGATACTGAAATGGCAGAAGCACTAAAAAGTTTTTTAAAAAATCCACAGAAAGTATTTGAAATAATGAATAAAATCAAGGCATATGTTTAAGAGATTTAAACATTGGCTGATTGAAAGGAATAATAAGTGTCAATCAAAAAGACAGCAAGAAAACTCTATACTTGTGGAGAATGTGTATATTTTGATAAAAGGAAAAGTATTTGTAAACACAAAAATATGAATGAAAAGCCAGTCATGGCGCATGAAATAACGCCCTGTGGAGGCAACTATTTTCGGCCTTTGGATGATTATGAGAGTAATTAATCCCTGGGTGTTTTAGTCACTCGGCCAGAAACCCCGTAGCGTGTATTGCGAGGCAAAATAGCCATTCGTTTGAGAGGATTATTTTATGAGGTTATAGGATGAATAGTATTTTTTTGAATGATTCAAGGAGGAAGTAAAGATGTTAAAAAAACTTAATATTATGGTATTGGCTTTAGCAATAGTATTTGCAATAAGTGCATGTTCTGCAAAGGGTGATGCAGCAAAGGGAAAGGTAATATATGTAGAAAATTGCGAAATATGCCATGGTAACGCAGGCAAGGGTGATGGTGCAGCAAGTGCTGTCCTTAATCCTAAGCCAACAGACTTTACAAACACGGCGTTAATGTCAAAGAGGACAGCCAACGATCTCTTTAAGGTTGTTACAAAGGGTGTTCCAAATACAGGCATGGCCCCTTATGAGAAAATGCTGAGCGAGAAAGAGCGCTGGGATGTAGTTGCATATATAAGAACCTTTGCACAGAAAGCAAGAAGTTCCGCAAAGGGTGATGCAGCAAAGGAGGATGATGAAAGGTTTATCTTTTCTGACCTCACAGTAAAGGACAAAGAGACAAGGCTTATATGGACAAGAGATGCAAATATTGCAGATAAAGAAATGACATGGAAAGATGCCTTTAAATTTGTAAAGAAGTTAAATAAACAAAAATATGCTGGATACAGCGACTGGAGGCTGCCTACAATAGAAGAACTTAAAACACTTACACACTATGCAAAGGGCCAAGGAAATAAAGGATACTATAATGATCTATTCAATAAAATTGGTTTTAGAAATGTGGAGGCATACAGCTACTGGTCATCGTCTGCCTATGACGGCTCTACGGCCTACGCGTGGATTGTCTTTATGGTCGCCGGCCATGTGGACGGCCTCAACAAGACTTTTACCAGCTATGTCTGGCCTGTTCGGGGAGGGAAATAGGGATTTATTTATATGGAGGACTGCAATGAAAATTATTATTTTCTTAACTGTCTTAATTTTAGTTTTACCTGCTTCTATATTTGGTAGTGAAATAGACAATATTATAAAACAGCAGAAAGAGGATAAGAAAAAGGAAGCAGAAGCCGGAGATAAAAGAAAAAAAGATAAAAAAGCAAGGGAGCAGTGCCTTGATAAGGTAACAAATATCGTTGCATTGAAGATCAAAGAACTTATGGATAAAGGCGTAAAGTTTAACCCCCCAAATCTTTATAATGATTCCTTTGAAAATATTGGCGGAAAAAGGTATGCAATTTATTATGATGGTAGTAAAACTCTTGTACGCACCAGTATGTATGAGGACAGGTTTATAGCTTTACAAAAGATAGTTTTTGGAGATACGTGGGATAGCATAAAAATATATTTTCAGCCAGAGAATGGGCACAAAGTGAGTGTGAATATAGAGTTTAATGTCAGTGTTTTGAGTGGTGATACTATAACAAACGAATGGGAATTACAGACTTTTGTTGATTCTAAAACACCCAAAGCAAATAGAGATATTAAATTTAAATCTTTTTATGATACTGATGAGATAGAAAAGAAACGAGAGATGATAAACAATAATATTGTTAAGGCAATAGAGGCTGCTGTTAAGTATGGTAATAAATAAACAAGTTTTATTACTATTAGCTCTTTTTATTACAATAACAGCCATTGGCTGTGCAAAGAAGGAAGATGTTTGCGATAAGGCTATAAGAATACTCTGCAAATCTGAATATAAAAACGAGGGGCTATGCAATGAAATAAAGAAATTAGCAGAAGCCGCTCGGCAAAATGAAAGTCTATCTGCAAAAGCCTACGGGATTAAGTCGTGCAATGATGTTGTTAATGCATACAATGTTATGATTGATTTGAAAAAAGGAGAGAAGTATTGGCGTAAGTAAGGGGTTATTATCAGCAATGGAATAAAATCTATAAAAAGGAGATAAATTATGTCAGCAACCTTACAGGAAAGTGTTTCCCAAGCAGCTCCTCAAACCGAGAAGGACAGGGAATTAATCAAAATAACAACGATTATCTATGCCTTACAAGCAGCCTCCTTTATCTTTGGCATTACCTACATTGTTGCAGTTATCATTAACTATGTGAAAAAAGACGATGTTAAAGGGACATGGCTGGAGTCCCACTTTACATGGCAAAGAAGGACATTTTGGTATAGCCTGCTATGGGGCATCATAGGGGCTATCTTAGCTTTTTTTGTTATAGGTATTTTTGTTCTTATTGCAGACGGCATCTGGGTTATTTACAGGATTGTAAAAGGCTGGCTGAATCTTAGTGATAAGAAAAAGATGTATGTCTGAAGGAGAGAAAAGAGAGAAGGGTCAAGTCTTGCTTTTTGATGTTTCTGCTTTTATCACCATGATTATCGTTGAATAGTGCATATCTAAGCTTGTAAAGTTCGTGCCTTATTTACCGCCACATTATTTTTTCAAAAAATAGCCATATTTTTATATTGCTATTTTAGCCATATCTGTAATACACTATATCTGTGAGGAAAACTCGCTTTCAATGGGATGAGTGGAAAGACAAAGAAAACCAGGTTAAACATAATGTTTCTTTTTCATTGGCACAACATGCCTTTCTTGATCCTCACCGTATAATAGTTGAAGATGTTAGTCATAGCACAGCGGAGGAACGCTTCTACTGCATCGGCCGTGTCAGCGAAGGCATAATGACTGTAAGGTTCACATATAGAGGCAATGTTATTCGCATTTATGGTGCTGGATATTGGAGAAAGGGGAGAAAAATATATGAAGAGCAAAATAAAATATGCTGAAGAACCGATGGGCGAGTTGAAAGTTATTAAGGATTTTCTTCCTCCACCGGAACAGCTTGTCTTAAAGGAAGAGAATGTTAAGATAACGATTTCCTTAAAAAAAACGAGCGTCGCCTTTTTTAAAAAAAAGGCTAAAGAGCATCACACCTCGTATCAAAAAATGATTCGGAAGGTTATAGATTGGTATGCCTCGCATTATAAAAAAAGCGCCTAACAAACCATTCCAGCAAGAAAAGGGGTGACCCATTTAAAAGGCGCTGTCCAGTGAAAAAATGAAATAGATAAAACAGATACAGGTAGCCTCCCCAACAGGCAATGTTCATCAGGTAACTTTAACTGCCCTCTATATTCCCCGATAATCTTTTACAAAAACAGTAGGGGTGGGTTTAAACCTGCCCCTACATGGCATAATCTTACTAACGATAAATATCTTTACGATGGTCAATATCAAAAAAGATAGCTGTATCTGTATTCTGGAAATAAAAGAATGCCCTGTAGTGGCGGGTAATTCTTAATGAAAAGACATTTTCAAGAGAACGAACTTTTTTGATATGAAGTCTTGGGTCACGCCAGTTATTTTTGAAACGTTCTTCTTGAATCTTTAAAAGACGGTGCATTTGTTTAGGTAATTTGTCAAGATTTCGGTCAAAATCCTCGGTATGAATGATTTGCATAATTATACTGCTGGCGGATATTTCTTAATTGCCTTTTGATAAGAGCGTTTGATACGATCTGGATGCTCGTATTCTTCAATATCTTCAGAGGGAAGAAGAAGGGAAAATTCACGGCGCAAAATACGAATTTCCTGCAGAACCTGCTTTAATAGCTTACTTGTAGGCAATGTTTTATCTTTAGCTTTTGCGTGAGCAGTATTCATAATTTTATTATAAAGTAAATAAAAATGATTGTCAAAACAAAATTTAAAAGGGCTGAGACACCCTTAGTATGGGCTCAAGATTGATGAAATCTGCTTAGGGGCAATAATCTAATATCTAAATGTGTCAATAGATAGGCAGATAGCTTCTCCAACAGGCAATGTTCATTAGGTAATTTAAACTGCCCTCTGTGTTCCCCGCTGACCTTCCTTAAAATTCTTGTTTAAGATTTGCTTATACAAAACTGCCCCTTTTAAAGGGGCAGTTTTGTTACTATTTTTACACCATTTTGCAAATTCTGTGATATAATTTTGTTAATGATAAAACTTCACCCACATGCACAAGATCGTTTACTTGAACGAGGTGCAACTACGGCTGAAGTTACTGTAACTGTTGAAAGAGGAGAAAGCTTTCCAGCAAAGTACGGCCGCACAGGCTTTAGACGCAATTTCACTTATAACAATACTTGGCGTGGAAAACAGTATGCCACAAAACAGATTGAGGCACACGCTGTTAAAGAGGACAAGGATTGGCTGGTTATTACAATAGTAACCCGTTATTTTTAAATGAAAGGAGAAGGCTAAAATGAAATTAACATATGACCCACGATATAACATAGCGTATATACGTCTTCATGAAAAGTTAGTTGAGGTAGAGACTATAAAAGTTAGTGATGAATTAAATGTGGATATTGCGCCGGATGGCACTATTTATGGGATAGAATTACTAAATGCCAATGAGCAGTTGCGAAAAGAGGACGAAGGAAAGATCCTTGTGGTAAACGAGGCAACAGGTGAACAGTTAGAGGTTCCCTTTTAGAATAATACGCTAAATCTTTTGTCATACTCTAACAACTCTAACAAAAAGAACAAGACAGATATATGACACTCCAAAACTGCCATTTTCCCCCGCTGATTTTAAAAGGTCTTTATACCCAAAAGCCCTTTTCAGGCGGCTTTTGGGTCCTTTTCTCTTTCCTGTAGAATTTTTTCCAAAAGCTATACCTTTTATTGGTTCATTATGCTATAATTTGAAATAACAGGAGGTGAGTAAGATGCAGAAATTGGGAGAAAGGTATGAAACCATGAGCCTTGCAGAAAGACGCTTGGCTATTCTTGTTGGATTGAGAGCAGTTGACAGACAAAGATTAGAAAAGGTTTGCGCAAAGATGGATGAGATAAGAAAAAGGATAACTCCCAAGGCAAAAGGATTTGATGGGGTGGCTGAGATCAGAAAGTGGAGAGAAACAAGGTGAGGGTCTTGGATACCTCTGTGATTTATAAATGGTATGTAGAAGAGGAAGATACTGCAAATGCCCTTTTGCTGCGCGATGATTTTGTAAAGAGAGGGGTGGAAACGGTTATTCCAGATCTTCTATTTCATGAATTAGCCAATGCCTTAAGGTATAATCCAAAGATGGAGCGGGAGGAGGTTGAAGAGACGGTTGATAATCTCTTTGAACTTGGTTTAGAAACAGTGTTAACTACGCCTTCCCTGACAAAGGAAGCCTTGAAGGTTGCTTATAATTATCAGATAACAGTCTACGATGCTCTTTATCTTGCACTTGCTAAGAACTTAGAGTTTGAATTCATTACAGCAGACAAAAAACTTTATGAGAAAACAAAACAACTTCATTTTGTAAAATACCTCAGAGATATTAAATAGTCGTCTAATAAAGAAGGAATGAGCAGGGGTAGGTTTTGAAATATAGGTAATCTATCTAATAGAAGAGGCTGCTTATAAAGAGATTGGTGTCTACAACACCCCTCAGCTTATACTGCAACCTTTTCTCTCCTGCCCGCTTTTCCCTCCTGCCTTACAGCCTCAACCGCCTCATCTATAATGCCGGCTATCTCCACAATTAGGATATTTTGCCGATAGGCTTTTAAACCCTTTTGTTTTTTCCCATTGACGGTTTAATTATTGAATGATAAACTAAAAACATTATGAAGATAACCATCCCGGATATCCTAAAGAAAAAGGCAGAGGGGGGAAAGATTACCATGCTTACTGCATACGATTTTCCCTTTGCACAGATAGTTGACGAGGCAGGGATTGATATTGTCCTTATCGGCGATTCCCTTTCTATGGTTGTTCAGGGGAATGATACTACTATCCCTGTTACAATGGATGAGATGGTTTATCACACAAGGCTTGTATCAAAAGCAGTAAAAAACGCCCTTGTTATTGGCGACATGCCCTTTATGTCTTATCAGATAAGCATGGAAGAGGCTGTTTATAATGCAGGCAGATTCCTAAAAGAGGGCGGCGCCCATGCAGTAAAATTAGAAGGAGGAGCCTCTGTAACTGACACAATAAGGGCAATTACAAAGGCAGAGATACCTGTTATGGCGCATATAGGACTTACACCGCAGTCTGTCCATAAATTCGGCGGATACAAGGTTCAGGGAAAGGAACCAAAGGTTGCAAAGAGGCTGTTGGCAGATGCAAAGGCAGTGGAAGAGGCAGGCGCATTTGCAATAGTTTTAGAGGCAATCCCTGCTGACCTTGCCAAGCAGATTACAAAATCCATAAAGATACCGACTATTGGCATAGGCGCTGGAAAGTACTGCGACGGCCATGTGCTTGTGCTTTATGACATGCTTGGCCTTTTTGACAGGTTTGTTCCAAAGTTTGTGAAGAGGTATGCAAATCTGAGGGAAGATGCATTAAAGGCAGTAAAACAATATAAAGAGGATGTTGAAAAGGGCAGGTTTCCGGCAGAGGAGCATAGTTTTAAATAAATGAATACAGTTTGCGAGATGATACCAGTTAAAAAAAGGTCTAAGACCAGTGTAAAGACAGACAGATTAATAAACAAGGTCAAAGACACGATTGATAGATACAATATGCTTAAAAAGGGCGATGTTGTGCTTGTTGCTGTGTCAGGGGGGCCTGATTCTGTATCTGCCTTAGAGGTTCTTAATGCGATAAAGGATGAGTATGGCCTTTCTCTTCATGTCGCGCACCTTAATCATAAGTTCAGGAAAGAGGCTGATAAAGAGGCAGAGTTTGTCAGGAAGCTGGCAGAGGAAAGGGGTATTGCTTCAACTATTGAGGCTATTGATGTTAAGAGTTATTGTATAAAAAAGGGGCTTTCTAAACAGGAAGGTGCAAGAGAGGTTCGCTATAATTTTCTAAGAAAGGCTGCTGATAAGATTGGCGCAGCAAAGATTGTTACTGGCCATACAGCAGATGACCAGGCAGAGACATTTTTAATGAGGCTTATCAGAGGTTCTGGCACATCGGGTCTTTCTGCCATCCCTCCTGTAAGCGGAAGAATCATCAGGCCATTGATTGAGATAGCAAAGAAAGAGGCGGTTGATTATTTAAAGAAGAATAAAATCAGGTATGTAAAAGACCCAACGAATATCAAGCCTGTATATCTCAGAAATAAAATAAGGCTTGAGCTTTTACCTTTGCTAATAAAGAGATTTAATCCGAATATTGTTTCTGCCCTTTGCAGGGAGTCTGATATATTAAGAGAGGATGACGCATTTCTTAATGGGATTGCTGATGCTATCTTTAAAGAGATAGTGACAGTTCAGGAGAAAGACAGCATTACCCTGAATTATCTTAGATTCAATGGCCTTCATCCTGCTGTCAGAAAAAGGGTGATAAGAAGGGCAGTCTCTGAATTAACAGGCAGTCTAAGAAGGGTTTCGTATCAGCATATAACCTCTGCAATAGACGCAATAAAAAATACAGGAAAGGGTGTTGATTTGCCTTTTAATATAAGAATAGAAAGGGATTATAATAACCTGAAGGTTAATATAGGGCAGGAGGAATCAGCGGGCATTAAAGAGGTAGTTCAACTGAATGTGCCTGGAATAACAGAGGTTTCATATTTTAATATAAGGTTAGAGACAGTGATTAATGGCATGGCCGCGGTCTCTGAAACGGCTGATACCGGCTTATTTAACCTTGACAGAGTAGCGCTGCCGTTATTTATAAGAAGCAGGAGAGAGGGCGATTATTTCTATCCTGCAGGCATGGCAGGCAGAAAGAAGCTTAAGGAGTTTTTGATAGACCATAAGATACCAAGAGCTGATAGAGAGAAAATTCCTATACTGATAGATAAAAATAATGCTATACTATGGGTAATGGGTTTAAGGATGGACGAGAGATTTAGGGCAAAGGAAGATGCGAAAAGGAGACTGGTTGTCAGAATAAGTTAAAAGTGGAGGTTTTTTATGGAAAGGCTTTATGGAAAGCCATTGCTGAATCAGGAGGACATTCACAAGCGGGTAAAAGAGCTCGGGCATCAGATTACAGTAGATTATGAGGGCGAGGACCTATTTATGATAGGCATATTAAAGGGCGCCTATAACTTTTTTTCGGACTTAACAAGGGCAGTAATGCTTCCTGTAAAAATAGATTTTGTTATTGCAACAAGCTATGGCATGGCTACCTCAACATCCGGCGCAGTAAGGATAATCTCTGACTTGACAGAGGATATCTCTGGCAAGGATGTATTGATGGTTGATGATATAATAGACTCAGGTGTTACAACGGATTTTATGAAAAAGCACCTCCTTTCCAAAAAGCCGAAGAGCCTTAAGACCTGTGTGCTTCTTGACAAAAAAGAGAGGAGAAAGGTTGAAATTGAGGCAGATTATGCAGGTTTTTCAATCCCGAATAAATATGTAGTCGGCTACGGCCTTGACTATCAGAACAAGTACAGGAATTTGCCATACATCGCTGTTCTTGATGTTAATGAAGGTTCGTGAGTTTTTGTTGAAAAACTTAATATAATTTGTTATAATTTTACTCTAAATTTTATTACAGAACTATTCAGGAGGAGTTAATAGATGAATTATAAAAATCTTGGCTTATGGCTTGTTGTTGGTCTGGTTATGATACTTATCTTCACCCATTTCAGTTCCATTAAGCCGCAGGAAGAGGAAGTAATCTTCAGCGATTTTATAAAAAAGGTTGAGAGCGGCGATGTTACAGAGGTTACAATAAAAGAAAATTATATTGTGGGAAAGCTAAAGGATAATACAAAATTCCGCACCTATGCAATAAATTATCCTGACCTTATAAATGACTTGAAGGAGAAGGATGTTAAGATAACAGTGCGGCCTGTTGATGATAATAAATGGTATGCCTTTTTATTGAACTGGGGTCCAATGCTTATTCTGCTTGGCATCTGGATATTCTTTATGCGCCAGATGCAGACAGGCGGCAACAAGGCGCTCTCCTTTGGCAAAAGCCGTGCAAAGCTGCTGAATGCCGCACATAAAAAGATAACATTTGCTGATGTAGCAGGCGTTGATGAGGCAAAGGAAGAGGTAATAGAGATTGTGGATTTTCTTAAAGACCCTCAGAAATTTCAGAAGCTCGGCGGCAGGATTCCAAAGGGTGTTCTTGTAGTCGGACCTCCCGGGACCGGCAAGACCCTTCTTGCAAGGGCTATTGCAGGCGAGGCTGATGTTCCATTTTTCAATATAAGCGGTTCGGACTTTGTTGAGATGTTTGTTGGTGTTGGCGCATCCCGTGTAAGGGACCTCTTTGAGCAGGGCAAAAAGAATGCGCCATGTATTATATTCATAGATGAAATAGATGCAGTAGGAAGGCACAGGGGCGCAGGCTTAGGCGGCGGCCATGATGAAAGGGAGCAGACATTAAACCAGCTGCTCGTTGAGATGGACGGATTTGACACTAATGAAGGTGTAATCCTTATTGCAGCAACAAACAGGCCTGATGTATTAGACCCGGCGCTTTTAAGGCCGGGGAGGTTTGACAGACAGATTGTTGTATCAAGGCCTGATATTAAAGGCAGACTGGGCATATTGAATGTCCATATAAAGAAGCTGACATTAGAAAAGGATGTAAACTTAGAGGTGATTGCAAGGGGAACCCCGGGCTTTACTGGCGCTGATTTGTCTAATCTTGTTAATGAGGCAGCCCTCCTTGCTGCAAGGCGCTCGAAAAAAATGGTTGAAATGAAGGATTTTGAGGATGCAAAGGACAAGGTCTTAATGGGTGTTGAAAGAAGGAGCATGTTTATAAATGAAGAGGAGAAGAGGAATACTGCATATCACGAGGCAGGCCATGCCCTTGTTGCAAAGCTTATCCCTGGAACAGATCCGATACATAAGGTAACCATAATCCCACGCGGAAGGGCGCTTGGACTTACACAGCAGCTTCCAGTAGATGACAGATATACATATCCAAGGGAGTTTCTGCACAATACCATTGCAGTGCTCCTTGGAGGAAGGGCAGCAGAGGAGCTTGTGCTCAAGCACATGACAACAGGCGCCGGAAATGATATTGAAAGGGCAACAGAGCTTGCAAGAAAGATGGTGTGCGAATGGGGTATGAGTGATAAGCTCGGCCCGCTGGCTTATGGAAAGAAGGATGAGGAGATATTTCTTGGAAGAGAGATTGTAAAGCACAGGGACTACAGTGAAAGTACGGCTGTTGAGATAGATAATGAGATAAAGCAGACTGTTATTACGAATTATGAGAGGGCAAAGAATCTGCTAAAAAAGAATATGAAGGTATTAAAGAATGTTGCTGCCGCCCTTTTGGAAAAGGAAACATTAGACGGTGCTGAGATAGACACCATTATTCAGGGCGTTCAAGGCGCTGCAACAGCATAGAATTATTTTCCTTCCTTTGTATAAAAAAATAGGGGCGGCCCAGTGGGTCGCCCCTATTTCATACCGATATTGAACATATATAATTATGAAAGCCAATCTTAAAATAAAATGCGGCAGGCATCTGCTTAACCTGAATAAACGGCCTTATATAATGGGCATACTCAATGTTACACCTGACTCTTTTTCAGACGGCGGCTGGTATTTAAATACAAAGAGCGCTGTTGAGCATGCTAAAGGAATGGTTCAGGACGGGGCAGATATAGTTGATATTGGCGGAGAGTCGTCAAGGCCAGGGGCAGAGCCTGTGCCAGTTCAAGTAGAATTAGAAAGGGTTCTCCCTGTTATAAAGGCGTTATCTAAAAAAATAGATGCGCCAATTTCAATTGATACATATAAGGCAGATGTAGCGAAAGAGGCTTTAAAGGCAGGCGCCTCTATAATAAATGATATAAGCGGTCTAAGATTTGATACAATGATGGTAAAAGTTGCTGCTGATGCAGATGCCCCGGTTATTATAATGCATATGAAAGGAACGTCAATGGATATGCAAAAGAGGCCGGTATATAAGGATGTTGTAAAGGAGATACTATTATTTTTTAAAGAAAGGATTTGCTTTGCTGTAAAAAATGGCATAAAAAAGAATAAGATTATCATTGACCCTGGCATTGGGTTTGGTAAAACTGTAAAGCATAATTTAGAGATAATAAAACGCTTAAGCGAATTTAAAATACTCGGGGTGCCAATGCTTCTTGGGCCTTCAAGAAAATCATTTATTGGTAAGATATTAAATGTTGATATTGACAATAGGCTGGAAGGGACTGCTGCTGCTGTTGCAATCAGCATAGCCAATGGCGCAAATATTGTAAGGGTTCATGATGTTAAGGCAATGGCAGAAGTGGCGAGAGTAGCAGAGGCAATCTTAAGGGTTTAATGTATGGGCGAACCTGTGTGTTCGTCCTTTTCTAAGAGGTGATAGTGGAAAACCTTATTGATGTAATAAAGACTATCAGAATATGGGACATCATGGATATCCTTATTGTTGCCTTTGTCCTTTACAGAATCTTTTTGATAATAAAAGGCACAAGGGCTTTGCAGATGCTTGTTGGCATAGCCATTCTTCTTGCGGCATTTATTGCATCAAGATGGCTTGAGCTTTATACAATAGACTGGATTGTGCAGAGCTTCTGGTCGCAGATAGTCATTGCAATGATAATACTCTTTCAGCCTGAGATAAGGAGGGCGCTTGCCCAGATGGGCAGGAATCCCCTTCTCCGCACTATCTCGCCAATTGAGGAGACCAGATTCATTGAAGAGATTATAAGAACAACTGTTTCATTGGCAAATAAAAAGATAGGTGCGATTATTGTATTAGAGCGCGAGACAGAATTGGGCGACTTGATTGAAATGGGGACACCCTTAGATGCAAAGGTTTCAAAAGAGATACTAACAAGCATCTTCCTTCCATATTCGCCGATACACGACGGCGCTGTTGTTATCAAAGACGGCAGGATTGCTGCAGCAGGCTGCTTTCTCCCGCTTACTATGAGCGCAGCAGTCAGCAAGGCGCTCGGCACAAGGCACAGGGCTGCTATCGGAATAACAGAAGAGACAGACGCTGTTGTAATAGTTATCTCAGAGGAGTCTGGGACAATATCAATTGCAGCAGAGGGCAAGCTTACAAGAGAGGTTGATGCCTCTGCATTAAGACGTATGCTTACCAGAATATTTATTACAGGCAGAAAGGAAAAGAGGCCATTTATTAAGAGATTAAATAATATCTTTCCTGTAAGAGAAAAATCTCAATAGGCTGGCTATGATGGATATAAAAGGCATTATACTTAACAATTTTTTAATAAAGGTTATCTCATTATTTTTTGCTGTAACCTTATGGTATTTTGTAACCTCTGAGGGCAAGCTTGAGGTGAGTTTTAATATACCGCTTGAGTTCAGAAAGATACCTTCAACTATGCTTATTGCAGGAGATGTTGCTGACTATATTGATGTTAGATTAAAAGGGAGGCAGAGTGTTATAAAGAATTTATCAGCGGGCCAGATTAGCGGCCATCTTGATTTATCTAATGCACAAACAGGAGAGAATGTAATATACCTCTCAAGTGAAAATGTTGTGATGCCGCCGAATATTGAAGTTACGCGAATAAGCCCTAAATCCATAAGGATAAGATTGGAGCAAATAGCAAAAAAGGATGTTAATGTAATACCTGAAACTATTGGGACACCTCCTGCCGGCTATAGATTGAAGAATATTGAAATCAATCCTCAGACTGTTGCTGTTGAAGGCGCGGAGAGCGTAGTGAACAGATTATCTGTAATAAAGACAGAGCCAATTAATTTATCAGCAATAGAAAAGAAGGAAACAGTATTGGATGTTAAGTTAAAGCTCAATGGCAGGGATGTTAAGATTTTAAATGGGGGATATGTTAAGGTGAGGATTATATTAGTTAAGTAAAGGAGTGATGATATGCGAAAACTTTTTGGCACAGACGGAATAAGGGGTGTGGCAAATATCGAGCCGATGACAGGCGAGATGGCAATGAAGCTTGGAAGGGCTGCTGCATATATCTTTAAAAATAAGACAGGCAGGCACCGAATAGTTATAGGAAAGGACACAAGGCTCTCAGGCTATATGCTTGAGTCTGCATTGACATCCGGCATCTGTTCAATGGGAGTTGATGTGCTTCTCATCGGCCCTCTGCCGACCCCTGGCATTGCATTTATAACAAGGGCCTTGCGGGCAGATGCAGGCGTGGTAATCTCTGCTTCACACAACCCTTATGAAGACAATGGCATAAAATTTTTTTCAGAGGACGGATTTAAACTGCCTGATGAATTAGAGCTTGAGATAGAGAAACTCATCTTTTCAGGAAAGATAGATTCCATAAGGCCCACTGCAAAGGATATGGGCAAGGCATACAGGATAAATGATGCAGAAGGCAGGTATATTGAGTTTGCAAAAAATTCCATTCCTAAAGGCATGGACTTTGAAGGCATGAAAATTGTTTTAGACTGTGCAAATGGCGCTGCGTATAAGGTTGCCCCAATGATGCTGCGCGAATTAGGCGCAGAGGTTATATCAATTGGTGTTGAACCGAGCGGCATGAATATAAACGACGGCTGCGGCTCCCTTTATCCAAAAAGGCTTCAGGAACTTGTCTTGGAAAAGAAGGCTGATATTGGAATTGCATATGACGGTGACGCAGACAGGGCAATATTCTCAGACGAATTGGGCAGAGAGGTAAACGGCGACCAGATAATGGCAATGTGCGCCATTGAACTAAAAAAGCAGGGAAGGCTTAAGAACAATACGCTAATAACTACTGTTATGAGCAATATGGGGCTTGATATTGCAATGAAGGCTTCAGGAATTGATGTAGTGAAGACTAAGGTTGGGGACAGGTATGTGCTTGAGGAGATGGTAAAAAAGGACTGCAATTTCGGCGGCGAGCAGTCAGGCCACATAATCCATCTGGATTACAACACAACAGGAGACGGCGTTATAACAACACTTCAGATTTTAGCATTAATGAATAATACGAAAAGGAGATTATCTGAGCTTGCATCATGTATGACAATCTTTCCGCAGGTTCTGCTGAATGTCAAAGTAAAAGAGAGAAAGGAATTTTCATCTATCCCAAAGATTGCAAAGGCCATTAAAGACTGCGAGGAGCAGCTTAAGGACAGGGGAAGAATACTTGTCAGATACTCTGGCACAGAACCATTAGCCCGTGTGATGATAGAAGGAGAAAACGAAAACAAGATAAAAATAATGGCAGAGGAGATAGCAGGAACAATCAAAGAAGCAATTGGGTAGAGGAAGGAATATTTCCTAATTTTGTAAAATAATTTCCTAAAAAGAGAAAAGTTTTTCCCATCAAGCCGTTATTTCCATTTAAGCATTAATGAACCCCTCAAGATTTGGCCTAAAAATACTTAACTAATTCAATATGTTACATCTATAGAAAAAAATATTTTGAATATCAGTTAACATTGGTCTATTATTTGCATGATATAAAGGTAGATTTAGTAGTAAATGTAGGGCAAGCCTTCAGGCTTGCTTCAAATGCAGGGCTAAAGCCCTGCCCTACAGATATGTTTTATACATATTACTTGTTATGGCTCTAAAAATGATATGGGAAAGGTGAGGGTGCAGTGATGAAAAAGGGACTAATATTATTAGCAGTTTTAATCCTAATATTTTCATTAATTTTAGTAGATAGTGTTCTAATATTTAATTATCATGCAAAAGCTAATAGCGAATCAGCCTCGTTGCTTTTATCAGGCTCAATTCTTATTGGAGTGGTGATATTTACAAGAAAGAGGCTGCTAAGGAAATAAAATGAACTCAACCTCTAATTCAATAGTATGCAGAGGAAAGAGATATTTAAAATTAAAATATTTCCGCCTGCTCTTCAGCCTCCTATGGTTTAAAACTATCTTAAAAATTAAGAATATCCTGCCAAGTTAACATATCTAAAATATTATCTAAAAAGCATAATATGTGTAAAGATTTTCCTATTTATGGTATAATTGCTTCCAAAAGTGATATTTCTATTAATTTTCAATGGTAATACATTAAAAAAATATTTTTTTAAAGCTAATGT
>JAHFEP010000307.1 GCA_023248415.1 Nitrospirota bacterium | reverse complement strand
TATCTGCTAAAGAGGCAGGCGCAGAGATAAGGAATCATACAGAGGTTACAGGGTTTTTAAAAAAGGGTCAAAGGGTCAAAGGGCTAAGGGTCAAAGATAAAATATCTGGCAGAATAGATGATATAGAAGCAAAGATAATTGTAAATGCTGCTGGGCCATGGGTGGCTAAGATGGCAAAGATGGCAGGCGCATCTGTGAAATTGAGGCCGAGCAGGGGTGTGCAGATTGTGTTTGAAAGGAGGATTTCAAATCTCGGTATGACTATAACTGCCATTGATGGCAGGCCACTATATTTTATACCGCATGAGCATACTACTATCTTAGGCACAACAGATGATGACTATTTTGGCGACCCTGATAATCTTCCTATATATAATGATGATATTGAGTATCTTCTTACATCTGCTGAGATGGTTTTTCCTGATATAAGGAGATACAGAAGGATGAGGGCAATGGCAGGCCTGAGGCCAAGCCTCTTTGAATGGGGTAAGGTGGAGGAGGATGTGTCAAGGGAGTTTGAGGTCTTTGACCATGAAAAGGAGGGCATTCAAGGCTTTATTACCATTGCAGGCGGAAAGCTTGCCATGCACAGGCTTATGGCAGAAAAGACAATAGACCTTGCTTGCAAGAAATTAGAGATAGACGCAAAATGCAGAACACACACAACACCGCTTCCTGGTTCAGAGGAGAAATTGGATGTAATCACCTTGTCAAATAAATTTAAATTACCTGCCTATATAATTAATCGTCTGCTATTTAAATACGGCACAAGAGCGATAGACATTTTAAACATGATAAAAAAAGACACATATCATGGCAATCTCATCTGCAATTGCGAGGCAGTAACAGAGGCAGAGCTAAGATACTGTATAAGGAATGAGTGGGCTTTAACAGTGGATGATTTAAGGAGAAGGACAAGGCTCGGCATGGGCCCGTGTCAGGGCATGAGGTGCGCATCAATGGCTGCTGCCATACTCGGATATGAGCTTGGATGGAATTCAGCTAAGATTAAAGAAGAGACAGTAAAATTTTTGCAGGAGAGATGGAAGGGAAAGAGGCCGCTGCTTGACGGCGCCCAGATAACGCAGGAGGAGCTGAATCAGGCGGTGTATTATAATTTCAAATAGGGTTCAAGGATTCGACTGGTCAAGGGGTCAAGTGAGAAATATAAATTATGAAATCTGACATCATCATAATCGGCGGCGGCATGGCAGGCGCTGCTGCTGCTATATCAGCAAAAGAAAAAGGCGCTGATGTAACCTTAATCCGCAAAGGCTACGGCTCTACAGCCCTGTCGTCAGGGGCATTTGATATATTAGATACGAAAAAAGATGTTAATAGCCTGAACAAAAGGCACCCTTACAGGATTGCAGGTGAAAAAAATTTTAATCTCTTCAAAAGCAGCCTGAATAATTTTTTGAAAGATATTAAGGCAGAGGGCATTCAAATTGATGGCGCTGTTACTAAGGGAGCTACCCTTATCTCTATAGCAGGGGTATTTAAAGACACCAATCTCTGCCAGCATTCTATCTGCGAGGGAAGGCTTTCAGGGCTTAAGGATGCAAAGATATTATTTTTTGGAATAAAAGGCTTTGCAGGCTTTAATCCAAAACAGTGCTGCGGCCTGTTTAAAGAGGCAAATGAGAATAATAATCTTTTAATAAAAAAGATTGATTATAGATTTATAGATTTTCCAGGCCATGAAGGAGAGACCTTTCCATCGCCATTTATCCTTGCCATGAGGCTTGATGATGAATCTGTTTTGGAAAAATTTGTTTCTGTTGTAAAAAAGACAGCAAGAAAAAATGGATATACCCATTTTGGCTTTCCTCCAATACTCGGTTTAAGAAAGGCCAATGCGGCTGTGACGGCATTGGAGGACTCAACTGACTGCAAAGTATTTGAGCTTCTGCCTCATCTTCCGTCCATCCCCGGATACAGGCTACAGATGAGCCTTGACAGACTTTTAAACAAGAAGGGTGTTACTGTCTTAATTGGCGATGTAAACATGGCCGCAATAAAAGATAAAAGAATAGAATCCGTATCTGTGAAAACAAGAAATGGAATATTAAATATTCAGGCCAGAAGCTTTATTCTTGCTACAGGACGTTGGGCAGGCGGCAAGGCAGTAAAAAAGAATGGCATATATGAGCCTATATTTAATTTGCCAATCTATGAAAAGGAGAGGATTGCTGAGATAAAGAATGTGGCTGATTATCTTGACTCCTATGTCTTAGAATCTCATCCGCTGCTCTCAGTCGGCATTAGGGTAAACAGCAGGTTACAGCCGCTAAATGACGAGGATGATATAGCATATAAAAATCTTTTTGCAGCAGGGGCTATTCTTGGCGGATACAATTATTTGACTGACCAGTGCGGCCTTGGCGTTGCATTCTTAACAGGGCATCTGGCAGGGAAGTATGCAGGAGAAGGTTAAGGCGAGGGGATAGGTATATTATGGATAAGCGCAAGGCATACGCAACATTTCTTCTCGGCAAGACATATATAGGACATCTCTTTTCAAGACTCGCAGTCTGGAAAAGGGGACAGGGCTACACTGCCTTTAAAGAAAAATATCTTGCTGATAATTTATTTGAACTTACGCCGGAGGAGAGAAAGGCCTTTCCTGGCTTCCAAAAGTGTATTAACTGTGGTATCTGCATCCCGAGTTGTTTGTTTTCTGTTGATTTGTTTAACGATGAACTCCCTGATCCTGAAAATTATGCCTGCTCCCTTTCAAGGCCG
>JAHFEP010000020.1:18390-22790 GCA_023248415.1 Nitrospirota bacterium | reverse complement strand
GCTTGATATCGGCACAATACTTATGCCAATAGATGGTATTGATAGAGTAGGCTGTATGGTAAAGGTTATCTGCTTTTCATCTACTACTATGCCTGTTAACTTGTCTATTGCCCTGACTATTATTGTGTATGTTCCAGGAGGATAGTTTGTTGTGTCAAAGATTATCTCTCCGTTTATTATTGTTGCATTATATATATTGCCAGAGGAGTCTTTTATTTGAATATCAAAGATTACATTTGCATCGTTTATGTTTACCTTTATCACCATCCTGTTGTAGGCATCATAGGTTGTTGAAAGCTGAAGTTGGTTGTTAACAGATTTATATAAATCAATGCCCTGTATCTGGGAAGACCTGATACGCTCTGCATCATATAATGCACGGAGGCTAAGGGCTGTAGAATATGGGTTTTGAGACCAGCTTCCATCAGGGCTTTGTGTGGTTAGCAGATAGCTTTCTGCCTTTGCCCATGCTATGGGGTCGTATATTGTCCTGACTAATACCTGATATACCATTGATGTCTCATAGACAGCTGAAGAACCAGCCCCAAACCCACCGTCTGTATTCTGCCTTGTGAGAAGATATGATACGCCATTGTTGATTGAGGATTGAAGATTATAGCTTGCTTTATATTGCAAAAGGGTATTTGTAACCATTGCAGTCATATAGACATTGCTGTCATCGCCATCATTGCATCCTGAGCATGTCGAAGGATAAAAGCCCCAACCGCCGTCAGGGTTTTGGGTGGAGATCAGATAACCAAGGGCAGTGGAGATAACAGATTGGTCTGTGTAGTTGGCAGCCTTGAGGGCAAGGAGGGAGAGAGCGGTTGTTAAAGGGTCATTTTCAAAACCAACAGATAGTCCCCATCCTCCATCAGCTTTTTTATAACCAATTAGTGCGCTAATCAATGTGTTTGTATCTGCTCCAGCATCGGCTAAAGAGATTATCTTTCGTGATAGCTCATCTGTGGAAGTAGCATCTCGTGAAGATAGCCAATTTATACCCTCTGTGTAATCTACCCCAATATTATTAGAATATTTAAAGGCATTTATCGTTTCAGTAGTATCTAAAAGAATCAACTCCAATCGTGTTCCCCAGCTGCCATCAGTGTTTTGATTGGCAGAAAGCCATGTCAGACCATTATTAATAGCAGCGCTCTGGGCATGAGAGGGAAAAGCCCAAAAGAGAGAGATGAGCATTATTAAACTGGAAATTTTATGATTTTTCATAAGCTGTTTATACCTTAATTTTTTATTTTCCAAATATTGGGTTTTTGGCATTTTTTATAATAATTTCATTTTTAAGATTTATAATGTCCATACGGCTAATATCTGTTATTGGGCTTTTACTCTCATCTTCATAATAAAAATAATTAGGCGGTGCAAAACTGAACTTAGTTGTAAAGCCGGGTGGCAGTTTAAATTCTTTTATTTTTTTTAATTTTTCTATATTATAAAAAATAAACCTATAACGCATATCCATTCCGCTAGCTATTATCAGAGTTTTGCTATCCAGCCACTCTGAATAAAAACCTTCAGTAACTTCTACTATATTTTTACCTGCAGTTGCTATATTCATTATAAAAATCATAAATTCATTTTTTTTACCATTTTTAGATATAAAGGAAATTTTTCTGCCATCTGGTGACCATTTAGGGTATGAATATTGAGTTGGGCTATTTTCGGTCAGGTCGACTTTCTCCTTTGTTGCAACATCAATCATCCAAATATGATTCACCCTATCACGTTTTGATTTACTAATAAAAACAATCTTATCATTAGTTGGAGAAATGGAAGGAGCGCTGTGATCAAAAATAGATATAGGATGCATTAGTTCTGCTCCTATTTTTGTTTCTACATCTATATCAGTAAGAAAATTTTCTTTTCCTGTTAATAAATCTATCATGTATAATTTTTTAAAATTCCGCACTAATACAATTTTAGTCAAATCATACGAAATTGAAAAACTGATAATATCGCTAACATTTGTTAGTTGTTGTTTATTCTTAATATTAGAAGGATCAATAATCCATATATCACCCTTTTCGCCACTAAAGCTATTCAAATTACTTAGCAAGTATATAAGTTTATTTTTCAGCGAAATTTTTTGTATAAGAAGGAGCTTAGATTCTTTCAGATTTCTATCCGATGAAAAAATAACGTTGGATATTATAAGGACAATAAGCATACTCAAAATGCAAATGATGAATATTTGTCGTTTAATAATTTTCGTTTTTATAAATTCTGGGGTCTTTAATTTCATTTTTATGACACTATAACTCATAATCCATTTATACCTCTTTCTTTTAAACAAGCAGGGTCACCTGTGCCCTTAGCACAAAAATTCCCAATAAAATCATTTTCATTGGTATCAGATGATTTTAAAATGTTCATCTTTGAGTTTTGAACACCACTACGGCTTGCATGTACAAAAGTGACCATTCCATTTGAATTCGGGCCTGTAACAACTACCCCCATATGACTAAGCGGATTACCCGGGCCTGTAGTATTATCAAAAAATACCATATCTCCAACTAATGGGTCATTTGTTGTACGAATGCTATTATTAATATTCAAAGTATTTGCAAGATCGTATAAGTATTTAACGCCTCCCATACTATCATCCCATGTAGTATTATTCTTCCTACCTAAATCATTTTGTCCACAATTGGACCACTGGTCTAAACAAATGCCAGCTGCCCAATAAGCACGCCGAACTAAACCTGAACAATAGCCCACTTCTTCATATCCAGCCTTTGCTTTAGCCAACTCTTTTGCAGCCACTGCTATCATCTCCCCAACCTCAAGCTGAGCTGCAGTTGCAATATACCTTCTTACCACTACATCCAGCATATCCTTCAACCCTGCAAATGCCCCTTTAAACAGAGCTACAATCTGCCAGCCATCTGCATTCTTAGTGCTGCTTCCACCTGCAAGTCCACCCGAAATCATATATGCACCTGCTCCTGTTACAGGATTCCTGATAATATACCCTGCACCAATCCAATCATCTATTTGAATATTGGCCTGTGATGCAATAACCTCTTTTCCTGCATTTACTGCATTTTGAATATTGCCCATAATTTCAGAGGATAGTTGAAGCAGGGGTAAGATGCTTCCAATATTGGTATTGGTTATCTTATATACAGGTATCCCCATTGCACTTGCTGTCTGTAAAGCCTTTACTGCTGATACTGATGAAAATCCCTTTATCTTCTCAAATATGTCATGTTCATGATAGGAACCTGCCAATCCAGAGATTTCAAGGTATTGTTTTTCCTTGTTTATATTTCCTTCCTTTGAGATGGCGATTATCCTCTCCATGCCAACATCCATTTCTATACCTGAAGGGATAACGGCCTTTGGAATGGAAAAGACATATGAAACCGAAAGGGTAAAGGAGGTAACACCCTCTGATAAGATTCTTGTATTGGCTATGTTGTATATCTTAGCGCCTGATGTAAATATTTTATCATTGGCCATGAAGTAGGTTATAGCAAGGATATGAAGGTGTTCTCCTATAAGGTCATCATTTGTAAGAGTTGCTGCTGTTTGAGTAGTCAGGTTTGTTATAAGATTGTAGTTTCTTTTTCCTAATATATTTTCATTAACCCCTTGAATGTTTATTCCTATGCCATAATATGTCCCAGCTATCAGCTTTTTCTGAACCATTTCAGATGTCCCATCAGGTGCAGAAAATTGTATTGTTAGCATTTGGTCAGAACCCATGGTTGTAGATGTTCCTGTCAGCCTTATACCACCTTCAATCTTAAGAACTGGTTTTAGGTTCAATAGATATGCAGGGACATCATACATATATCCATTGTATGAGTTTATCAGTGTTTCATCAGTTAATGAAGCTGGAATATAGGAAAGGGTCATCCTTTTTCCTGCTAATTCAATGGTAGATATTGAATAAGAGACTTGTGAAAATATATTAGGATCAAAAAGGGTAAAGCTCACAGTTGCCCTAAGATTACCTATCATAGTAGAATAATGGTTCAATACAGCTATAGTTTTATATGGTAGGGTTGAAGGCAATATCCCATAGCTTTCTTCTTTTGTTTCCCTATATCCCTTTACATCTATTATGGTTTTATCAGGCATGTTGGCATCAAGATAGATCTGGATTTTGTTTTGATAATAATGTACAGGATTTTGAGTTTGAACTTGATTTAAATATTCATCAGTGGTAAAGGAGATTATTGTGGTTATGTCTATGCCATTTATGTAATTATACTGCTTAAAACTCCCATCCATTGGTATCCATGTCTTGTTACTATTATCCCGCATTGAACCCCTATAATTGCCATACGGAATATATGCCTCTACCCACACATGCTCCATCCGTGCTGCAGAGATTTTACCGCCTGATATAATACCTGATACTGGAATGCCTC
>JAHFEP010000020.1:1882-18380 GCA_023248415.1 Nitrospirota bacterium | reverse complement strand
TTATCTGGTCTATGAATGACTGGGCATTAAAGGGGACTGCTGTTTTGATGTCAATTCCCTGAGTATAGGTATATTGTTTGTAGCTTGCATCAAGAGGTATCCATGTGTCACCCTGCCCTGTCTTATGCCTTGCTCCCCTTGATGGAATATAATCAATCCATGCCTCTACCCACACATGCTCCATCCGTGCTGCAGAGATTTTACCACCAGATATAAGTCCATTTACTGGTATACCTCCCGAGGCTATAAAATCCAATGCTGAGTTAGCATCTGTAAATCCTCCTACCCAGTTCATTACCTTATCTATTGGTATCTCTATTGTGCCGTAGACATATCGGGCAGGGATATTTGATGTTCTAAGCAGAGCAATGAGGAGTGAGGCTGTGTCAAAGGCATTACATTGCCTTGTCTGCAGACACATGTCTGCACCTTGAATAGAGCCGTATGTAGGCACATATTCTATGTTGTTTCTAACCCATTCGTATATTTTAACAGGGTTGTTTTGTAGCTGATTTGATAGGTCTTTGATTTGTTGTGTAAATTGTATTTCTATGGTTTCTGATAGGTCTTGCTGGGTTGGCGGGGCAATGGCTGATATTGTGGCAGTTGTAAGCAGGCCAGAAAGCGAACCCGCAGAAGCAACGAGTATTGGTTTTCCTTGACCCTTGCTACTTGACCCTTGCCCCAACTCTTTTTCAAATTCTTCCTTCTTTATTCTTGGCTCTTTTTTCTTTATCTCCGGTGTCCTGTGCGGAAGCTTGTTCGGGTCTAAAGGTGTGTGTTTTGTCGGGGGTTTTGTCTTTTCAAGATGTGCTTTTATCTTTTCTGATGCAGTATCAATTTCGCTTTTAGTCTCTGCCTTTTCTATCTCATCAAGGTTTCTTCTTAGTTCATTGAGATTGTCTTCATAGTGCTTTACAAAGTTTTTGTGCCTGTCAAGTATCTCCTGTGATAATCCTGAGTCTTTTATCTTTTTTTCTGTTTCTTGAAATTGCCTCCTTATTTCTTGATTAGCAGCCTCAATCTCCTGCCTCTTTTGCCTTATTATTTCCTTTTTATTTTCTCTTTCCTCATGTGTCTGAACTTTTTTGAGGTTGTTTATTGTATCTTCTATATCTTTTATTGATTTTTCAAATTTTTCTTCTAATTTAGGCTCTCTTGGCTGGTTAGTGGTAAGTGATGATTGGCTTATCTGCTTATCAAATGCATAGGCGAGATTGTATATTCCAAGAAAGATCCATGAGAAGAAAAACAGGACAATGACCGCTATAGGTCTGAGTATTTTATAACTCATCCCATCCCCCCACTATATTTAAGACTTCCGAATCCTCTATTCTGCACCGCTGTTTTTAGTCATTATATACTACCCACCCCCTATTTTTGTCAAGAAAAAAATTAATTAAGTCGTTCCTATGAAATCCCCTTGTCAAAACAGGCAACTATGGATATAATTGAATCAGGTAGAGTCTACAAGGGGGGGATAAGTCAGTGCCAAGAGCTCTTTTAATAGCGGATGATTCTAAGTCTGTCAGGGATGCTGTTCATAAGGCATTAATAGATACAGGCCTCTTTTCTGATTTTTTTCAGGCTGAGAATGGCATTAAAGCCATTGATATCTTATTGAAAAATCAGATAGATTTCATAATAACCGATGTTATTATGCCAGGGGTGGACGGCTTTAAGCTTGTCTCAACAATCAAAAATCAGGAAAAGTTTAGAAATGTCCCTGTAATAATGTTGACAGGCCAAAAGGATTCAATTGATAAGATTAAAGGCCTTGAGTTAGGCGCAAGCGACTATGTAACAAAGCCCTTTGACCAGGGAGAATTAATAGCAAGGGTTAAGGTGCTTATAAAAATGATGGAATTGCAGGAAGAGCTTACACAAAAAAATCTCTTTCTTAAGTCCCTGAATCAGAAATTAGAGAAGATTGCAATAACCGATGAATTAACAGGCCTGTTTAACAGAAGGTACTTTTTTAGCAGGTTTGTCGCAGAATTTGAAAGATGCAAGAGGTTCAGCCAAAGCCTTGCCTGTGTCATGATAGATATTGACTATTTTAAAAAGATTAATGATACCTATGGCCATCAGGTAGGTGATATTGTCTTAAAAAAGATTGGCCAGATTATTTCTGATAATCAGAGGGTATATGATATCTTTGCAAGGATTGGCGGCGAGGAGTTCGTGGGCTCATTAAGCAATGTTGACCAGAAAGGCGTTGTAGAGTTTGCTGAAAGGCTCCGCAAAAGAATAGAGTCTTATAACTTCTTAGAAGAATCTGGTGAAAAGCTCAAAGCTACAATCAGTATTGGTGTAGGTATCTATCCTCACAATAATACAGCTATTGAGAACATTGACGATATAATAAAGATAGCAGATGATGCCTTGTATAAGGCAAAAAATAACGGCAGGAATATGACAGTGGTTGGATAAAAGTAATTGTAAAATTCTAAGATTTTTTCTTTCCAAATTTGCATTTTTCATTTTGCAATTTACACTTTACAATTTTCAATCTCATATTGTATAACTCCCTTCCCTGCCCTCTTCAGTTATTATGAATTGCAATACAGTCTTTCCAACAGTTATCTTATCGCTATGTTTTAATATAACTGGAGAGGCTACCTTTTTATCATTTAAAAATGTCCCGTTCGTGCTCTTAAGGTCTTTTAACAAATAACTATTGGTAGCCGGCTCAATTACGCAGTGTTTTCTTGAAACACCTTCATCCTCTATTACAATATCATTGCTTGAGCTTCTTCCAATTACAGTATCCTTTTCTTTACATTCATACTCATCGCCGAAATTTTCACCTTTAATAACTACAAGGTACGCCTTGCCGGTCCTCGCTTTAGATTTTATAGAAGGCATCGCCTTTGTCCTGCCTGAGGTATCATCTTCTTCGTCTTTGCTGAAGAATAAAAGGTTTCTCTCTAAGATAAGGGTAAGCATATATTATGTCCTCCATTCGCATCACAAAATACTATTCTACTTCTGCAAAGAGCCCTTTGCCCAATCCTCAAAGAATCCTAACTGTATAATCTCTTCTTTTGTAAAAGGGATTGGATAATCACCTTCAAAGCAGGCAGTGCAAAATCTGTCCTGCGAATCCGGGATTATGCTTAGCATACCTTCTATGCTTAAATAACCAAGCGAGTCTGCTGTAATATATTTTCTTGTTTCATCAATGGTATGATTTGAGGCAATAAGCTCCTGCCTTGTTGGCGTATCAATGCCGTAAAAGCATGGAAAAAATATTGGCGGCGAGCTGATTCTCATGTGAACCTCTTTGGCGCCGGCATTACGAATCATCTTTACTATCTTTCTGCTTGTTGTGCCCCTTACAATTGAATCATCAACTACTACTACCCTTTTACCAGCCAATGCATCCTTTACAGGATTCAATTTTATCTTGACGCCAAAATGCCTGATTGACTGCTGAGGCTCAATGAAAGTCCTTCCAACATAATGGTTTCTTATGAGGCCGTTTTCATAAGGGATACCTGACTGCTCAGCATAGCCAAGCGCAGCAGGAACACCTGAGTCAGGCACAGGTATTACAACATCTGCATCAACAGGGTTATCTTCAGCCAATTTCCTGCCAAATGCCTTTCGTATGGTATTAACGCTTCTTCCAAAGACATAGCTGTCTGGTCTTGAAAAATAAATATATTCAAATATGCAGAGCGCAGACCTTGTGTGAGGGAATGGATGATGCGATTCAAGCCCTTTTTCATTAATTACAACAATCTCTCCTGGTTCAATATCCCTTACAAACTTTGCCTCAATGAGATCTAAGGCACAGGTTTCTGATGCCAGTACATAAGCTCCGTCAAGCCTTCCCAAAGATAAAGGCCTGATACCCCAGGGGTCTCTTATTGCAATCAGTTCCTTTTCTGTTAATATCAAAAGTGAATAAGAACCCTTTATTTTACTTACAGCATCTATTATCCTGTCAATCAAATTATTCTCTCTTGAAAGGGCAATAAGATGCACTATAACCTCGCTGTCGTTTGTTGACTGGAATATTGAGCCGTATGCCTCAAGTTCATCCCTTATTAATTTTGAATTTATCAGGTTGCCGTTATGCGCCAAAGCAAGAGAACCGAGGGCATAATTAACTGTTATTGGCTGAAGATTCTTTATATGGCTGCCGCCTGTTGTTGAGTATCTGTTGTGTCCAATCGCCATATGTCCAGGCAGTCTTTTTAATACATCGCTTGAAAAGATATCAGAGACAAGGCCCATGCTTTTTTCATAAAAATGGTGCATCCCGTCAGACGCTACAATGCCTGCGCCCTCCTGTCCCCTGTGCTGTAAGGCATAAAGGCCGAGATAGGTTAGATTTGATGCCTCAGGATGGCCGTAAATCCCGAATATTCCGCACTCTTCATTGAATTTATCAGAACCTAATCTCATAATCATCTTAGTTTGTGGCTGATTGAATCACGCCATGCATTATTCAAATTATCTATAGATGTATCAATCAATTTATTGCCATTATTGCTAATTATTAATCTTTCACCGATGACTTTGCCAATCAAGGCATATGGTATTTTATAACCTTCAAGGACATTTTTCAAACTATCTATTTTAGCAGAAGAAGCTGTTATTATTATCCTTGACTGCGTCTCGCCAAACAGGAGCGCATCAGCCCTCATCCTTTCATCTAAGTCAATTACTGCGCCTATTTTCCTGTCCTTATTTGAAACACAGCACTCTGACAACGTCACAGCAAGACCGCCCTCAGAGCAGTCATGTGCTGATTTAATCAAGCCTATTTTATGCGCATCAAGGAGTGTCCTGTGAATATTGATTTCTAAATTTAAGTTTATTTCTGGACAGTTGCCTCTTTCAATATTATGTATTACTTTAAGATATTCACTCCCTCCAAGCTCATCTTTATTGCTGCCCAATAGTATAATTATATCACTTTCGTCTTTAAAATATTGCGTGATATATTGCTCAGCAGACAAGATTAAACCGACCATGCCGATTATTGGCGTGGGATATATAGACACGCCTTTTGTATCATTATAAAAACTGACATTGCCGCTTATAACAGGTGTATTCAATGCCCTGCATGCATCAGAAATTCCTTGAACTGACTGCTCAAACTGCCACATAATCTCAGGTTTTTCTGGGTTTCCAAAATTCAGGCAGTCTGTAATGGCAAGGGGTTTTGCGCCTGAGCATACAAGATTTCTTGCTGCCTCTGCAACTGCAATTACCCCGCCTTTGTACGGGTCAAGATAGCAATATCTGCTATTGCAGTCTGTTGTAACAGCAAGCGCCTTTGATGTGCCTTTTATCCTTATCACTGCTGCATCAGAGCCTGGTATGAGAATCGTGTTTGTCCTTACCATATGGTCATACTGCTCATATACCCATGCCTTATTTGCTATTGTTGGAGAAGAAAGAAGTTTTATAAGTGTATCGTTAAGATTATCTGGAATAGATATCTGATTTACATCAAGGAAATTAATCTCATCCTGTGTCTTTGGCCTTTGTATTAGCCTTTCATATACAGGCGCCTCTTCTGTCAGCGCCTCTACAGGTATATCTGCAAAAATCTTTTTTTCATACTTTATCCTTAATTTGCCATCGCCTGTAACCCTGCCAATCTTTACAGCATCTAAGTCCCATTTCTTAAATATATTGAATATCTCTTTTTCCTTATCCTTTTCTGCAACTATGAGCATACGCTCCTGTGATTCTGAAAGCATTATCTCATAGGGTATCATCCCCTCTTCCCTTGCAGGAATTAAGGATGTGTCAATTTCAATGCCTGTCCCTGCCCTTCCAGCCATCTCTGATGATGAGCTTGTAAGCCCTGCGCCGCCCATGTCCTGAATGCCGACTATTAAGCCTTTTTTCATTACCTCAAGGCATGCCTCAAGAAGCAGTTTTTCAGTAAATGGGTCTCCAACCTGAACATTAGGCCTTTTAGCCTCAGAGCTGTCATCAAACTCCTCTGATGCCATTGTAACACCGTGTATCCCGTCCCTGCCTGTTTTTGAACCAACATAGATTACTGAATTACCTATACCGCTTGCATTTCCTTTAAATATAGCATCCTTCTTTAATATCCCAAGACAGAATGCATTCACCAGAGGGTTTAAATTGTAACATTCAGAAAAATATATCTCGCCGCCAACCGTTGGCACGCCCATACAATTACCATAGTCAGCGATTCCAGAAATAACGGCTTCAAAGATATACCTGTTTTTTGCAAACTCAAGAGGTCCGAAACGGAGAGAATTTAACAGGGCTATTGGCCTTGCACCCATGGTAAAAATGTCCCTTAATATGCCGCCCACGCCTGTTGCAGCGCCTTGATACGGCTCTATAAAAGAGGGGTGATTATGGCTCTCCATCTTAAATACTGCTGCAAGTCCGTCGCCAATGTCTATTGCGCCTGCATTTTCACCAGGCCCCTGAACCACTATCTCGCCTTTTGTGGGAAATTTCTTCAGATGAATCTTAGAGCTTTTATAACTGCAATGCTCGCTCCACATTACAGAGAATATTCCAAGCTCTGTAAAGGTGGGTTCTCTTCCAATGAGCTGTATTATTTTTTGATACTCTCCATCAGAAAGACCGTGGTCATTAGCCAGCTTTTTAGTTACCTTCGGCTCTTCTCTTTCTAAAGTCTTCATCTTAAAACACCTTTGACGCTGTTTAATATTGATTCAAATATCAGCCTGCCGTCATCATTTCCGAGCATTGCCTCTGCACATCTCTCAGGATGCGGCATCATGCCGAGGATATTCCCCTCTTTATTGCAAATACCTGCAATATTTTCTGCGGAACCATTCGGATTTGCTGAATCAGTTATATTGCCGGATTTATCAGAGTATCTGAATATTATCTGTTGGTTTTTAATAAGACTGGAAAGTGTCACTGAATTAGCAAAGTAGCTGCCCTCTGCATGGGCAATGGGCATTTTTAATACCTTTTTATCAGCGCATTTGTTTGTAAAAGGTGTATTGGTATTTTCAACCTTGATATAAATATCTTTGCAGATAAACTTTAAGGAGCGGTTTCTCAGCATTGCCCCTGGCAGAAGGCCTGCCTCAAGGAGTATCTGAAACCCGTTGCATATCCCAATTATTAATCTGCCGTTCTTTGCAAATTTCTTTACTGCCTTCATTACAGGCGAAAATTTGGCAATTGCGCCAGTCCTAAGGTAATCACCGTAGGAAAAACCGCCTGGGATAATTATTACATCAAAATCTTTTAGTTCTTTTTCCTTGTGCCATACGAATTCAGCCTCGCAATTCAAGACATGCTTAATTACATAATAGCAGTCGTGGTCACAATTAGAACCGGGAAAAACCAGAATACCAAACTTCATCATTTACTCGTTTATTTTGAGAAACTCCTTTACCACCTTTAATAGTTCGTTTGTTTGAATAGGCTTTGTTACATAGGCATTTGCCCCAAGCTTTAATGCCTTTTCCCTGTCAACATCTGCGCCTTCTGTAGTTATTATTATAATCGGCACATCATTATATGAAGGATTGCCCCGAAGTATGCTAAGTAGTTTTAATCCATCCATCAGCGGCATGTTAATGTCAAGAAGTATCAGGCTGAATTTATTTCCAGACAGTTTTTTTAAGGCATCAACACCGTCATTTGCCTCTGTAACCTGTGAATTGTGTATCCTCTTTAAGGCAAATGTTATAAGCTGCCGCATGGTCGGCGAATCATCTACAACAAGAAAATTATAACTTGACATAAACTGCTCTCCATTAATTATACATTTGCTGCTTACTTTGGTTTTGGTTTACCGCTCAATAACTCTATAAAACCCTGTATGGTTGACAGTTTTCTTTCAGATTGGGAATACAATCTTGAGCTGAATATCGCTGTTGCTGCGTGGCCTGCGAGCATAGAAAATAATTCATAATCAACCCTGTTAAAACCTTTTTTCTGTATCAGAAGAGAATAAATGACTAAAACCCCTATCACATGCTCCTTTATCTTTAATGGGATGCATACCAATGGCTCATTTAATTCATCCCTCTTTACGCCCATGTCCTTTTCAAAATAACTCTCTCCTGTTTTTGCTACATTTCCAACAACACCCTTGCCTATTTTAACATTTGGTATCTCACTCTTATCAACACCCTCTGATGCTGCAGCAACAAGCTCATTCACATCCTCATCCAAGATCATTAATGCAAATTTCTCAGCGCCTATAAGGTTTATTATAATTTCTACAACTATCTTCAAAACCTCATGTATATCAAGGGTGGAGTGAAGCTGATAACTCGCCACATAGAGATTCGCAAGGTTATTGTTCTCCTCTTCTACTTCTACATATCTTGCAGCAAAATCCTTGTTTTCTGACTCTACCTCCTTAAACTTATTCACCATGTAATTTTTTTCATCTTCTAATTGCGCTATTGTATCTTTTAGAAGTTTAATCTGGCTATTATCGCCCTGTTTTTTGTTGCTTCTCAAATCCTCTTCTAATTTTACAATCTTAAATCTAAGCCGCTCATTCTCTTTTAATAATTCATGGGTAAACTCCTCCCCTTTTTTAAAGACCTGGAGAAACTCCTCAACTTTTTTAAATAAATCGGCTTCTTTTATTTCTTTTTCTTCGCTACTCATAATAAGTCCTTTGCTTATCTATCCATTTTAGTATGCTGTTCGTAACACTTCTTTACACTTTTTTTAGCGTCATTCCCGAAGCTATTTATGAAACACCACATTAGCTGAATCTCTCATACGGTTATCTAATTCAATAATAGCAAATAATCGCATTTATATCAAGGTCTAATATTCAAATTTATGATGTGCATCTCCTGATAATCTCTCCTGCAATCCTTGGAAGCGGAAGTATAATGTCAATACTGCCGTCCTTGATTGCCTCTCCAGGCATGCCAAAGACCACTGCTGTTTCCTCTGATTCTGCGATAGTCTGGCCATCTTTCTTTTTTATCTCCCTCATGCCGATTTTTCCGTCATTGCCCATTCCAGTAAGGATAACCCCTAAAACCCTCTTTCCAAATACCTCTGATGCTGAGGCCATCATAACATCAACAGAAGGTGTATAAAGGTCGCTGACAGAGCGTTTTTTAAGATTTACCTTTACGCTGTCGCCTTTTCTTTTAAATATCATATGATAACCGCCCGGCGAGATAAGCACCCTTCCTTTATTAACTGAGTCCCCTTCCTCTGCCTCTTTTACCTCAACCTTTGAATTTTTATCCATCCTCTCCGCAAAATATCTTGTAAAACCAGACGGCATATGCTGTGAAATAGCTACTGCTGACGGAAAACCTTCTGGCAAAACAGAGATTATAGACTGAAGCGCAGGAGGCCCGCCAGTTGATGAGCCTATTGCCACTAAATCTATGTTTGAACTTTCAGTAACCTTTTGCGCTGTCTTTTCTTCACGGCCATATTCAGCAGAATCCTTTTCAGGCATCCTTTCTGGAGAGATGATCTTTACCCTTGCCATTATCTTTTCAATAGGAAGCTCTGCAATTATTTCCACCTTTTTCAAAAGGTCGTTCTTAATATTTTGTATTTCATTTGATATCCTCTTAGATGGTTTTGCCAGAAAGTCTACTGCGCCAAGGTCTAAGGCTGTAAAAACACTCTTAGTATCTGACTGAGAGCTGATAACAATGACAGGAATGGGATTATTCGCCATAAGCCATCTTAGGAATGTGAAGCCGTCCATATTCGGCATCTCTAAATCAAGTGTTATTATATTCGGCTTATGGATTGTAACACTCTTTATAGCCTCCCTGCCGTCTGAAGCAGTATCCACCACTTCTATATCAGGCGATGACTGGAGCATTGCTGCAATTGACTGCCTGTTGAAGGCAGAGTCGTCAACCACAAGTACACGTATCTTTTTGCTCAAACTAACTCCTCCCATTTAAAATTTAAAATTTGAGATTGTCTTTTCTACCTTCTGATACACCATATCATTCTTAAAATGCCTGAGCGTAAAGGCAGTTGAAATGTTTATTAGAGACTCGGAGTGGCCAAGCAATAAAAAACCAAGGTTGTTCAATTTTTCACAAAACATCTCAATAACCTTCTTTTTCGCAGGCATATCAAAATATATAATTACATTCCTGCAGAATATCACATCCATTCTATTTACAAACGCAGATTTATCAGAATCAAGCAGATTAAAATATCCAAAATTGACCTTTTCCTTTACCTTATCAGAAATCTTATAGCCATTCTCCTCTTGTATAAAATATTTTGCAATCATTTCAGAGTCTGTTGCCCTGAAGGCGTGCTTCTGATAAACTCCCCGCCTTGCTGAATGAAGCACCCTGTGGCTTATATCAGTCGCAAAAATCTCTATGTTCATATCATTGAACATTCTTGATTCTAAAAAGAGCATTGCTATAGTATATGCCTCTTCCCCTGTTGAACAGCCGGCGCTCCATATCTTTATCTCTTTGCCGCCATCCTTCTTCTTTATCTCTCTTATTTCAGGCAGTATCTCCTCTGAAAATGCCTTAAGCTGCGGCATCTCCCTGAAAAAATAGGTCTCATGGTTTGTAACAATATCAAGAAGACTGGCTAATTCAGCATCCTTTTCCCTGTCATATCTTAAGAAATAGTAGTAATCCTTAAAGCTTCTGAACTGATGCCTTTGGACGCTGTTTGCCAGCCTCATTCTAAGGATGTCCTTTGAATTATCATCAAAACATACGCCGCTGCTTTTGTATATCAAATCCCTCAGGAGTTTGAATATTTCATCGCTTAACTCAATAGGCTCATCATTAAACATTGCTATCCTTTATTTTTCAATCTTCCCCAGCATATCGCTTGCATATTGTTTAAGCATGGCATCTTTCTCCATGCGCATCAAATCCTCAAGCGCATTTTTTGCGCCTTCTGTCTTCATCTGGCCCAATGCCTTAATTGCTGCAAGTTTTACATCCCAGTCTTTATCATTTATAAGTTCTACTATCTTGTTTGCCGCCTTCTTGTCGCCAATCATGCCAATGGCATCAATAGCAGCGATCTTTACAACGCCAACCTTATCATCAAGCATTTCTATTATCGGCTGAACTGCATCCTTTCCGCCAATCTCTGCTATTCCTTTAACAACTGCAACCCTTATCCAGATGTCATTGTCATTCAATAAGGAAATAAGCGGATTAAGAAATTTTTTATTCTTCTTGCCGACTATTGCTGAAACCGCTGCGTAGCGGACCTGCTTCTCTTCATCAGTAAGGGCGACCATAAGGCCGCCTTCTACAGCAGGGTCATTTATAGAGCCGAGCGCATTAACTGCGCACTGCCTGACATAAGGGCTTTCATCCTTTAGCATAAACAATAGGTTGCCAACCGCCTCTTTGGCATTTATCTTCCCTAAAATCCTTGCCCCGTTGCCCCTTATATTTTCATTTTCATTAGAAAGCATTTTAATAAAGTGTGAAATCAGGGATTTATCCTTAATCCTGCTTAAGGCATCAACCGCAGCCTCCTGCACATTCGGATATTCATCATTCAGGAGGTCTATCAATGCCTTAGAGGCAGCGGCATCGCCAATCTTTCCAAGCGCAAGGGCGCTCGTCTGCCGTACATGGCCATTTTCATCGCCAATCAGCAAAATAAGATGATTAACAGATTTCTTATTTCCAATCTCGCCTAATATCCTTGCAATCGCCTCTCTGACAATCTCATTCCCTTTTGTAATCTCTTCAATTACTGTATCCTCTGCATCCCTGCCTATGTTGATTATTGCGCTAATGCTCTCATTTTTATAATCACTGTCTATAAGCTTCAGCAAAGGCTTTACTGCGCGCAGATTCATTGACCAGCCGAGCATTTTTATTGCCGAGTTTCTTACAATTGGATTGAAGTTTTCCAATGCATTAATCAGATATAAAATGGCCTCGTCGTCTAATGTTTCTTTGACCTTTAAAACAATTTTATTTCTAAAGCTCTTTTCTTTATTTTTTTCATAAATATTAATAATAGAATTAAGGGCAGAATTTCTCAGCTTTTTATCTTCAAATGCAGGGATAAGAACATTCAATGCCTTTATATCGCCAATAGCGCCAAGGGCTTCCACAACTGCCTTCTCAATGCCATTTTTATTTATCATCTCTATTAATACATCAACTATTTTCGGACTGCCAATCTTCTCTAATGCCTTAATAATTGTATAAAGAAGAAGCTTATCATCACTCTCTTTCAGCGCCTTCAGTAATGGTTCTATTGCTGACTCATCCTTTAATTTGCCGAGCGACTCAACAGAGGCAAGGCACACGTTTTCATCATCATCAGACAGGCCGTTTATTAATGCATCAACAGCCTTTTTGTCATTAATATCGCCTAAAATATCTGCAGCGAACTTTCTGACATCCCTGTCATTATCATTAAAAACATCTATCAGAAAGGGGACGGATAATGCGCCAAGCTTTGTCAATACCTCCACAGCAGCATTCCGCAGGCCTGCATTGTCTTCTGACCTAAGGGATGAAATCAGGCCGATGAAAATCCTGTCATTATGTTCAAAGTTCAATAGGGCTGATACAGCGGTCTTCCTGACACGCCAGTCGTTATCGCCCAAAGCTGCAAGTAAAGGCTCTATGCATTGCTCTGTGCGAAGCTCGCCGAGCCTTTCAACTGCACGGCGCCTGAGCTCGGTTTCCTTTGATGACAGGTCGTTAATATATTTATTTATTTTGTTTATCATTTGCCATTAACCTATATAAATAAGATTGCTTCGTCACTTCATGCCTCGCAATGACATCAGAAGACACAAATTAAAGATTTAATGACTTTCTCTTATTCCTGATAAACTCCTCTAATGTTTCATTAAAGTAATTTGTAGCAGCTAAGATTTCAGGCAGCACCCTTTCTTTATAAAGTTTTCTGCCTTCTTCAATCTCTGCCTTTAATATCTCATAAAACTTGTTATTTCTGATACCGTTCTCAACAGCCTTTTGATTATAAAGCGCAATATCGGATATAATAATCCTTGCGAATCTCTTTGCCTTTTCATGTTCAGGCGGCAGCTTCTCAACCTTCTCCTTTGTTTTTACAACCTCCTCTTTTTGAACAGGCGGCTGTTCAACTGCCATTGCCTCAAAGTCTGGCGGCAGTGAAATCTCATCGCTTCTAAAGGCTGCAACATCATTTTTGCTTAAATCAATCTTCTCTTCTGCTCTCTTTTCTTCATAGTCTCCTTTTTCCACAAGAATCGGAGCTTTATATTCCTTTTCATCGGCCTTTGGTTCAACAGGCGGCTGCTCAGAAAAATTCGTTTCCAGCAGACTCTTAACCTTGGATATAAGGCTGTCCCTGATATGATGCTTTTCAATATAATCATCAGCGCCAAAGAGAGATTGCGGCTCTCTTTTATATCTCGTCTTATCATATATAGAGGCAATTAATATTACGATGGTGTCCTTCAGCTTCTCGCTGTTTTTGATTATTTCGCTGATTTCAAAACCGAACATCTGCGGAAGCCCCACATCTAATATTGCAACTGCAGGCCTTTTTTCCTGTATTAAAGAGAGCGCTGTCCTCCCGTCAGATGCATTTAAAACCTCAAAACCGTGTTCAACTAATATCTCATTTATTATCTTGCTTGCTGAATCGCCATCCATTGCTACGAGGATAATATTTAGATTTATATCCTTTGCTGCTCCCTTTAGCTCAGGTCTTGGTATCTCATGAGCAGGTTCTGCTGCTTCCTTTGCAGGCTCTTTTGTTGCAGGGGTCTTTTTTGCGCCTTTTTTAACTGCAAACATAGCGTAGCAATGCCCGCATCTAACCTTTGCCTCTCCTGTTAAAAGGGCTTCCTCGTCTACTTCAATTCTTTCACCGCATTTAGGGCACTTAATAACCATATAAAACTACTCTCCTTCTGCATCTTGAGCTTGCTGTGCCGAGTCGCTGCTGACGGCATCTTCTTCTTCCGCTTCTTTTACAGCCTTATCCATACCCTTTTCTTTAACAGATGACTTTAAGCTAATCTTCTCGCTTACTGTTAAAATCCTGTCTAAATCCATTAAAAGTATAAGCCTGCTGCCTACCTTTCCCAGGCCTTTAATAAACTGGGCGCTGACACCCTTTACAATCTCAGGAGGGGGGCTTATATCGCTCTTTCCAAGTGACAGCACATCTGAAACTAAATCAACAATCAATCCAATTGTCTTTCCATTAAGTCTTGCAATTATAATCCGCTCTGAAGATAAAAGCGCCTCAGTGATTTTCAGACCAAACCTCTTTCTAAGGTCTACTATTGGGATGATATTTCCACGCAGATTAATAACGCCTTCTATAAACCTCGGCGCCTTTGGTATTACTGTAATCTTCAAAGGCTTAACAATCTCTTTAATCCTCATGATATCCAGCGCAAAATCCACTGCGCCAATGGAAAACACAGCGAACTTATCCTTTTGCTCTGATATTTCCTTTTTAATCTTAGCCATAATTTCTCCGACATCACAACTTAAATCTATTTATCTCATTCTTTAGCAATTCAGAGCCATCAATTAATGTTACTACGGCTGAATTCATTTCTGATGAAAAATTAGTATTTTGCTGGGCAATATTGCGGATTTTTTCAATTGATAGTAATATTTGAGCGCTTGCTGTCTTCTGCTCCTTTGCTGTCTTCAAGATTTCCTGCGTTTTGCCAAGGAGCGATTCTACGGAATTGTTTATCACTTTGGTGCCATTAGTTTGTTCTACTGTAGCCTGTTTGACCTGAACAGCGGTATCCTTCATTCTTTCAACTTCAATCACAATTTGATCAGCGCCCTTTCTCTGCTCCTGTGTTGCCTGTGCAATCTGCCTCACCATATTTGTTATTCTCTGCACAGCCTCATTCACCTGATGAAGACCCCTTGACTGCTCTTTTGTAGCCCTTTCTATCTCCCTTGTCATCAGGGCAGATTTATCAGCGCTATCAAGTATCTTGTTCAGCGCGCCACCGGCATCCTTTGACAAGGTCATCCCCTCAACTACATTCTCAGAACTCTCCTTCATAGCATCAACTGCTGCCTCTACTTCCTTTTGTATAGATTCTATCATCTGGGCTATCTCTTTAGTAGACGCTGATGTCCTCTCCGCCAGATCCTTTATCTCATCAGCAACTACTGCAAATCCCCTGCCATGCTCACCTGCCTGAGCAGCTATTATCGCAGCGTTCAATGCAAGAAGATTAGTCTGGTTAGTAACATCATCTATAACTGTCAGTATCTTCCCTATCTGCTGCGACCTCTCGCCAAGTTTGTTTATAATAAGTCCTGTCGTCTCAACTGAGGTCTTTATCCTGCTCATACCATTTACCGTCTTTTCTATCGCCTTTATCCCAAGCTCAGATGCATCCCTTTTTACATTCTCCGAAAGCATGGTAGACTCCTTAACATTCTCCTCAACCCCCTTTATTGTCGTGGCTATCTCATTAACTGCTGCGGCAGTCTCATCTGCTGATGATGAAAGAACATCAATATTCTCTGCAATACTCTTAATGGCAGCAGACATTTCTTCAACCGTAGTTGAGGTTGTATCTACAGAATCTGTTAATACATTTACACTATTTGAAACCTCATTGATTGATGCAGTCATTTCAAGTATTGATGAGGATGTTTGATCAGAAAGTTGATATAACGTGTCTACTAATTCGTTTGAACCTTTTAGGGATGCATTCATTTGTACAATTGATGAAGATGTTATTTCTATATCTTCCATCTGCTTATTAGCGCCTTCTGAAAGCATTTTTGATGTGTCTGAGAGTTTATTAGAAGTAGCAGTTACACTCTTAGAGGATGTATATATTTTAGTAATAATTCCCTTCAGGTCATCAACCATCCTATTTAAGGCGCTGCCAAGAGTGCCTAATTCATCAGCGCTATTCACCTCAATCCTTTGGGTCATATCTCCAGAGGCTATTGCAGTCGCCAAAAAGACATCCTTTTGAAGAGGTTTGACAACCCCATTTGTTATATATATGGCAATGGATACTATTGAAAGGATGATTCCAATAAGGCTGACGATAGTTATTGCTAATATTTGTCCGTTTATCTTTTTATTCAGTAACTGTTTTGTTAGGCCAATTTTTACAGAACCTATCTTTTCGTTCTGATAGATTATCGGCTGTTCTATCTCAATAACATCCTCCATTGTGCTGATCTTTTTTATAATGCCCTTTGTATCCTCTTTCTTATCTTTAAAATCCACAGTTTGGCTCTTTTCTTTATCCAGATATGTTGAAAGAAAATTGCCATCCTTGTTCAAGATAACTGTATAGAGAACCTCCCTGTCCTTAGACAATTCCATTACATAATTGTCCAGCATTGATATATCGTATGTTAATATTGAGGCAGGAGCCACTTTTGATAAAAATTTTGCAAGGCTCTCACCTTTATTGGCAAGGGCATCTGTAAAGCCTTTTTTTTCAGATATAACAACCTGTGTTGCAACTGCAACCATCATTAAAATAATTACTGCAGTGGCAATGGTTATTATTTTAATGCCTATCTTTTTAATA
>JAHFEP010000020.1:0-1782 GCA_023248415.1 Nitrospirota bacterium | reverse complement strand
CGAACAACATCATAATCCTTATCCGAGGCAGGCAAAAGGGCTGTTGCTTCAGCGTCTTTTAATATCTTTCTGCCTTCCTCATTATTTTTAAGTTCAAGCATAGCATTCTGAATTGTCTCCACAAGGCCTTTATTCATTTCTTTCTTGACTGCCCAGCAGAGCATAGGAAGGTCTTCTCCCCTTACTAATATCTTTAACTGTTCAACATCTATCTTTTCTTTAATCATTGACAGCTTCAAAAGCACCTCGCCAATGCCGCCTGCATCAGCCATCTTATTAAATACAGAAAAAAGTGTATTAGGTGGATTTATAGCAAAATCTTCAATATAATCACCTTTTTTCAGGCCGTTTTTTCTTAAAATTTGTGTGGCGCCTATATACGACTGCATGGCCTGTTTGCCGCCGCCAAATAAAATTTTCTTTCCCTTTAAATCAGAAATATTATTAATACCGCTGTCTTTTCTGACAACAATTGCTGCATTCACTGTTGGGGAACCGAATTCCTCATTCATTAGAATTACATTATATTCAAGCTCTTTATGGCTCTTTACATACTGATATTGATTGTAATGAACCAAATCGTACTCCCTCTTTTTAACGCCATTCCAAAAGATATCAAAATCCTTTGATACAACCAATTCAACTTTTTTACCGATCCTGGATGTCAGATATTTTGCTAAAGGCTCGTATGCCTTTGTTGTCTCAAGCACAGGCTTTCGCGGGAATATGCCCATTTTTATTATATCTTCTGCTGCCGCAATATTTATATTTACGCTGGCAAGAAAAATGGATAACAAAAACAACCCTGTAAGTTTAAACATGAGCTTCATAAAACACCTCCGGTTATAAGGTTAATATTAAGTAGCCTTAATATCTGTATCCATTTTGAGCACCCTGTCAATATTTAGCAATATCAAAAGCCTGTTATTTGTTCTTGCAACCCCTTTTAAATATTCTGCATCAACACCTTTAATAATCTGCGGCGTGGGTTCAATAACATCTTCATTTATCTTTACCACTCCTGTAACAGCATCAACTATAATCCCGACAAACTCCTCGTCAAAATTTACTATTAAGATTCTTCTCTGGCTGTCATCAGATGCGTCTGCCTCAGGCAATCCAAGCCTTTTTTTCAGATTATATACAGGCACTATAACGCCTCTGAGAGATATTATCCCTTTAATATACAAAGGCACCCTCGGAACCTTTGTTATCTCAACAGGCCGAATAATCTCTTTAATCCTGTTTATATCAAGAACATACTCTTCATTTGATAACTTGAATGCAAGAAGCTCTATCTTCTCTTCGTCAGCAACTGACACTGCTGCTGTCATCTCATCTGCAATATCCTCAATCTGCATTTCTTCAGCCTCAGTTTCTGGCAATGACAATGCCTCGTCTTCCTGCGGCTTGTTTAATGATTCTATTTTTGCCTTCCTGGAAGCATTGTTTCGGGGCTTCTTTTTATTTGAACCCTTATTTGCAGATAAATCTGACATCTTAAACCTCTTTTATTTTTTTTACTTTGTCTTTTTTTAGCTCATCAGTATAAATACATATACTATTTCTCTTTGTCTTTGCGTCATAAAGGGCATCATCTGCAAGTTTTATCATTTCTTCATAATTCGCAACCTTTTGGTCGGAATATGTCACTATCCCTATGCTTACTGTAATCTTAATGCCGTCTTTAAGTTCTGTATTCTTTGCAAACTGATAACCCTCAACTGTCTTAATAATCCTGTTTGCAACTACCTTAGAGCCCTCGCCGTTTTTCTGCGGAAG
>JAHFEP010000139.1 GCA_023248415.1 Nitrospirota bacterium | reverse complement strand
CTGCGCCTTCTGAAGCCTTCCGGAGTAATCAATATACACAGTCTTCCATTCACTGAAGATATTTAAAACCTCTTTTCCTGCCTCTCTGTGACCATTACCGGAATTCTTCATCCCGCCAAAGGGCAGATGAGTCTCAGCGCCAATTGTGGGGCTGTTGATATATGTAATCCCTGCCTGAATATCTGATATTGCCTTGAATGCCCTGTTAATGTCTTTTGTATAAACAGAAGATGAGAGGCCGTAGTTTGTGCTGTTTATCACTTCTATTGCCTCATCAAAGCTGTTTACAGGCATTATCAAGACAACAGGGCCAAAAATCTCCTCCTGTGCAATGCGCATTGTTGGATGACCGTCCATAAAAATAGTCGGCATATAAAAGAAGCCCTTCTTGCAGTCCCCTTCTTCATAAAAATATCCGCCCATTAAAAGTTTTGCGCCTTCCTTTTTGCCAATCTCAACAAAGTTATGTATCTTTTTTAATTGCGATTCATTTATTACAGGACCCATGTCTGTATCAGATGAAAGGCCATTGCCAATCCTTATCCTCTTTGCCCTTTCTACTAATTTTTCTGTAAATTCCTTTAACACAGTCTTGTGAACAATCAATCTGCTCGTTGCAGTGCACCTCTGGCCAGTTGTTCCAAATGCGCCCCATAAAGCGCCGTCAACTGCCAAATCTATATTCGCATCATCCATAACAATCTGTGCATTCTTTCCGCCAAGCTCTAAGGAGCATCTCTTCAGATTTCTTCCGCACAATTCACCTATCCTTTTTCCAACCTCAGCAGAGCCTGTAAAGGAGATGAGATTTACCTTTGGATGGTTTACCAATGCCATTCCTGCCTCTTCTCCACTGCCATGGACTAAATTAACAACGCCCTTTGGCATGCCTGCCTCCTCAAGTATCTGGACAAGCTCCATTGATGATGCAGGCGCATCAGAAGCAGGCTTTAAAACAACAGTATTGCCGCATATCAGCGCAGGAAAGAGCTTCCATGACGGTATTGCAACAGGAAAGTTCCATGGACAAATCAGGCCCACAACACCAATTGGCATCCTTATTGACATGCAGAATTTGTTTTTTAATTCAGACGGGGTAGTATCACCAAATAGTCTTCTTCCCTCTCCTGCCATATAAAAGGCTGTATCAATCCCTTCCTGAACATCGCCCTTTGTCTCATCAAGTATCTTGCCCATCTCCTTTGTGGCAATCTTTGCAATTGTTTCTTTCTTCTTTCTTAAAAGCTGCTCAGCCTTATATATTATCTCTGCCCTTGCTGGCGCAGGCGTTTTTCTCCACTTATCAAATGCAGCAGATGCTGCTTCAACAGCCATATTAATATCCTCTGTGCCTGATTTTGGAAATACGCCGACTATCTCATCTTTATTTGCAGGATTTATATCATTAAATGTAGCGCCTGTTTTAGATGGAACCCACTCGCCATTTATAAAATTTTTGAATACCTCTGCCATTGAAGTCCCCAATTATTTTTTTTCAGACTTGTCCTCTTGCTTGGGCGTTACATCTATCTCTGTATCAGACATCCCTTTTTTAAAGTTTTTGATTGCCTTACCAAGGTTATTACCAATTTCAGGCAGCTTTCCGACTCCAAAAACAAGTAATGCAATAACGAGTATTATTAACAACTCTGGCATTCCTAAACCAAACATTTTAATACCTCCTTTCCTCTAAGCCCCTTCTTTTCTAAAACTGTTTACTCTCTTTCCGTATATACCGTTTCTAAGCTGAACAGCCAATCTTTTTCCAAGAATCGGCACAGGCTCATTTATAGCGACCCTGTTATTACTCTCCCACATCCCGGAGAGTATTTTGACCTTAAATGGATATTCATAGAATGGGCTTTCTCTCGGTATTTCAATATCAGTGCTCGTAAAGGTAAAATTGGATGTGCAGTTGAGCCTGTAAAAGACAATGCCATTTCCTTTTACAACTAAAAAGGGGTAATTAATCTTCACAGGTATCTTTTTAAGTTTAGGCTGTACAATAAGGTTTATGACCTGTCTATTGTCTACAGACGCATTAAAGCTGAATGAATTACCCATCTTTTTGAGGAGAAATGAGTAACTGTCATTAGTATGTAATTGCCAGGCTTTTTTTGAGATATTCAGCGGATTATAATAGAATCCCCTTTTCCCCTCATACTGTGTATATGCTGGCAGAAGCGCAAACTCATTTACATCTTCAGTATTTTCCAGGCTGCAGGAGATATAAAAGCCGCCTGTTGTGTAACCCGGCAGGATGTTTACAGTCTTGAAAGGCGGAGGTATAAACTCCTCTGCCTTTGCTGAAGGGACAAGATAAAGTACCATAAAACACAGACTGCTATTTTTCCCCTCCCTCTTTTTCATACCTTAATTATATATCTTTTAGATTGCAGGTGTCAAATCAGATTATCTCTTCTCCAGATTTTCAAACCTTGTATATTTATCAATATATGCAAGCTTTACAGTGCCGACTGGGCCGTTTCTCTGCTTGCCTATTATAGCCTCTGCCTTGCCTCGCCTGCCGCATGTGCATGTGGCATCCTTCTCGCATGAGCATGGATTATATACCTCTTCCCTGGCTACAAAAACTATCAGGTCTGCGTCCTGTTCAATTGCGCCTGATTCCCTTAAATCTGCAAGCATTGGTTTTCTGTCAGAACGGGATTCTACTGCCCTGTTAAGCTGGGATATTGCAATTACAGGGGTGCTTAGCTCTTTTGCCAATGCCTTTAAGGAGCGGGATATCTCGGATATCTCCTGTTCCCTTGTATCCGACTTTCCCCTTCCCCTCATCAACTGAAGATAATCTACGATAACAAGGCCAAGTCCGTCTTTAGACATTAGTCTCCTTGCCTTAGCCCTCATCTCAATTACAGAAAGCGCAGAGCTGTCATCTATATAAATAGGCGCCTCTGAGAGCCTGCCTGCGGCAGTTGTAAGCTTGGGCCAGTCTGTTTTTCCAAGATAGCCTGAGCGGAGTTTGTGCGCATCTACCCTTGCCTCTGAACAGAGCATCCTGAGCACAAGCTGCTCCTTTGTCATCTCTAAGCTGAATATTGCAACAGGAGATTTCCGTTCAATGGCAGCATTCTGCGCAATGCAGAGGGAGAGCGCTGTCTTGCCCATTCCAGGTCTTCCTGCAACAATTATTAAATCGCCTGGCTGAAGGCCTGATGTCATTTCATCAAAATCCAAAAACCCGGTTGCAAGGCCTGTTACCATCTCCTTTTTTTCATAAAGCTTTTCTATTGTTTCAAAGCTGCTTTTAACTATCTCCTTAATATTAACAAAGGATTGCTTAATCCTCTTTTCTGATATAGCAAAGATATTCCTTTCTGCCGAATCCAAAAGGTCTTCCACATCCTGTGTATGTTCATAGCCGGAGGTAACTATTTCTGTTGCAGTGTTAATAAGGTTTCTGAGCAAAGCCTTTTCATGAACAAGTTTTGAATGGTATTTGATATTTGCAGCAGTAGGAATAATATTGACAAGCGCTGCAAGATAAGATGCGCCTCCGATCAGTTCAAGCTCGCCTTTTTTCCGAAGATGGTCAGTAAGCGTAATCAAATCTATTGCATCACTCTTTTCATAAAGGTCAAGCATGGCTGTGTAAATCCTTCTGTGGTTTTCCTTATAAAAGTCCTCTACAGCCAATATCTCAATGGCCTTATTCAATGAGGCATTGTCAAGGAGAACTGCGCCAAGCACAGACTGCTCTGCCTCTATGTTCTGCGGCGGAAGCTTTTGTAAGGCAATGTCCATTGTATCCATAATAATACCTCCAACAGCTCAAACAGTTTGAGCCGTTTAACCTGTTTAAACCGATAAAAAATCTGTTAACTGGTTTATCTTAATTTTCTTTTTTTCAGATGTCTTCGTATCTATTATAAAGGCTTCATCCTCTTTTAAATCCCTCGCTCCGAGTATTATGGCCTTTGGTATTCCCCACTCTTTTGCATAATCTAAGGAGCTGTTTAACCCCCTCTTAATTATGTCTCTTGAAACATGAAAGCCTTTGTCTCTTAATGCCTTTGCAAGTTTTATTGCAGCAGACTTATCCTTATTAAAATCAATAAGCAGGATATCTACACCATCTGTTTTTAGCTCAATGCCCTGTGCATCTATTGCTGCGAGAAGCCTTTCCACATCAAGGGCAAATCCTGTTGACGGACAGTCATAGCCAAATTTGCCAAGCAGGCTGTCATATCTCCCGCCGCTTCCTATCTCATATCCTATCCCTTTAACAAACACTTCAAAAAGGATTCCAGTGTAATAGTCAAATCCCCTGACCTCTGCAAGGTCAATTAATATGTATTTTTCAAGGCCGTATAGCTTCAGTATTCTATAAACATCCCTTATGTTCTGAACAGCCTTTCTTGATTCTTTATTGTCTGCGATAGCCTCTGCCTTATCAAGTATATCTTCCTTGCCAAAGAGGTCTGCAATTTTTAAAAGCTTATCGCGCCGGGGTTTGCTGATGCCTGATAAAAGCCCCTCAACCCTCAGCATCTCTTTTTTAGAGAATGCATCTTTTACATTTAAATAGGTCTGGCTGTCAAGACCGATCTCCTTTAACATGCCTTTAAAAAAGCCTATCTGTCCGATTGTTATCTCAAAATCATTTAGGCCTATCTCTTTGAGGGATTCAACTGCAATAGCAACCATCTCTGCATCTGATTCAGGAAGGTCAATGCCTATTAACTCACCGCCAACCTGAAAGATTTCTTGCTGCCTGCCCGCATGTTCTTCTTCATATCTGAATACATTTGCGTTGTAGCACAATCGCATGGGCTTTGGTTTTTCAGCTAAAGAAGCAGCAGCAATGCGCGCTATCTGAGCAGTAATATCAGGCCTTAAGGCAAGTATTCTGCCTGTGCCCCTGTCCACAAATTTATAAGCCCTGTCAGTGAGGTTTTCGTCAAGGCCTGCAGAAATGGCGTCAAGAAATTCAAATCCTGGAGTAACAATCTCTTTAAACCCCCATTTTGAAAATACAGAAAGGATTATTTCCTCAACCCTCTTTTTTTTCGCAGCCCTTTCAGGGAAAAATGTCCCAACACCTTTTGGAGTAAAAGGTTTTGTTGTGCCGTTTAATTTTAACATATTAGATAACCTTCAATAATATAGACAGGAGTAGGGGGCAGGTTTAAAACCTGCCCTGCTGTTATATCTTTATCTGTCTTACTGAGAGAACATTAGGAAGTTTCTTTATCTCTTCTAAAAGAGAAGGCGATACAGGAGTATCTATTCCCACAACTGATATTGCCTTTCCGCCCTGCGTTACCCTTCCAAACTGCATCCTTGCAATATTTATATTATTCTTGCCCAGAATGCCGCCTATATTTCCAATCACACCCGGCTTGTCATTATTATAAAGGATAAGCATATATCCTTCTGGAACAGCCTCAATCGGAAACTCGTCTATCTGAACTATGCGGGGTTCCTTTTTATTGTATAATGTGCCAGAAACAACACCTGTCTTACTGCCTGACTTAACCTTTAATGTAATAAGGCTTGTGAAATCCTCTACCTCAGATACCTTTGATTCTTTCACATTAATGCCCCTCTCCTTTGCAATTATCGGGGCATTTACATAATTGACAGTCTGAGTCAAAATCGGCGTTAATAAGCCTTTTAATACAGCTATTGTAATTGGCGCAATATTTAATTCTGCAACCTCTCCCCTGTATTCAACTATCACCTCTGTTAATGCGCCTTCATATAACTGCGATTCAAAACTTCCCAATCTTTCGCCGAGCGTAATAAAGGGCTGTATCTTTGGAAGGATATCAGCAGGCACAGACGGCACATTTACAGCATTCCTGATTGTGCTGCGGACAAGATAATCAACAATCTGCTCTGCAATTGCAACCGCAACATTCTCCTGAGCCTCTTCTGTTGAAGCGCCGAGGTGCGGCGTGCCAATAAAATTATCAAGTGTAAGCAAGGGATTATTCTCAGGCGGCTCTTTTTCAAAAACATCAAATGCTGCAGCAGCCACCTTTCTGCTCTTTAATGCCTCGTATAAATCCTGCTCGTTGATAATCCCGCCCCTTGCACAATTCAATATCCTTACGCCGTTCTTCATCTTTGAGATTGCGTCTTTATTAATCATGCCTTTTGTTTCCTTTGTTAATGGCGTATGAACTGTAATAAAGTCCGCCCTTTTATAAAGCTCATCAAGGCTCACAAGCTCTATGCCCATCTCCTTAACCTTTTCAGGAGAGATGAATGGGTCAAAGGCAATGACATTCATCTTTAATCCCTGTGCGCGGTTGGCAACAACGGCGCCAATATTGCCTATGCCTACAATACCGAGCGTCTTTCCATTAAGCTCAACACCCATAAACTTTTTCTTTTCCCACTGCCCCTGCTTTAATGAAGCAGCAGCCTGAGGGATATATCTTGCAGCAGCAAAGAGCATCCCAATTGAGTGCTCTGCTGTTGTAATAGTATTGCCGCCTGGTGTATTCATTACAATAACACCCCTTTTTGTTGCAGAGGGTATATCAACATTATCAAGGCCTGAGCCTGCTCGGCCTACAATCTTTAATTTCTTTCCTGCATCTAATACCTGTTCATTTACCTTCGTAGCGCTCCTTATAATCAGGGCGTCAAAATCGCCAATAATAGACATCAGTTCATCAGTGCTTGTCTTTGTCCGTGCATCAACTTCTATTCCTGCGCTCTTTAATATGTCTACTCCTTGTTTTGACAGGTTATCGCTTATTAGTACCTTCATTTTATCAATATCTCCTCTGCTGCGCCAACACCCTTGCCAAGTTCAAGTTTATAGCCCATGCCCTTTAATACCATCTCTAAACCAGAAATAGCTGTTATTACATCAAAGGTATCTGCATAACCGAGATGCGCTATCCTGAAGACCTTTCCTTTAAGATGGTCCTGGCCTCCGGCAGCAGTTATACCGTATTTTTCTCTCAGCTCTTTATAAATCTTCTGTCCGTCAAGGCCGTCTGGCGCAGATACTGCTGTCAAGGCATTGGTTGGCGATTCCTTTGGAAACAGATTCAAACCGATTGCCTGTATACCCTTTCTTGTTGCCTCTGCAAGCCTGCTGTGCCTGTTAAATATATTCTCAAGACCCTCATTCTTCATCATCTTTAATGCCTCGCGCAGGCCGATGATAAGAGATACTGCTGATGTAAAGTTTGTCTGATTCTTTAAGAGGTTGTCCCTCTCCTTTTTAAAATTAAAATAGAACTTAGGGGTCTTTGCCTTTTCTGCAAATTTCCATGCCTTGTCGCTGATGCTAACAAAGGCAAGCCCGGGCGGCAGCATCAATGCCTTTTGCGAGCCAGTAATTACAACATCAAGCCCCCATTCATCTGTCTTTATATCAAATACTCCGAGCGCTGTTATAGCGTCAACAACCAATATTGTGTCAGCATATTTTTTAACAATATCTGCGATTGCCTTTGTATCATGTGCAACGCCTGTTGATGTCTCGCTCGCCTGCATCAATACAGCCTTTATTGAAGGGTCTTTTTTTAATGCATTTTCCACATCTTCAGGTTTTACTGCATAGCCCCACTCAACCTTTATCTCAACTGGTATAATGCCGTATGCCTGACATATCTTTAGCCATCTTTCACCGAATTTACCGCCATTGATTACA
>JAHFEP010000306.1 GCA_023248415.1 Nitrospirota bacterium | reverse complement strand
AAAGGGTTTATTCGCCTATTATTAAAGAAGGTGAAGTAGATTTTATGATAGGCTTTGAGATATTAGAGACATTACGTTGGTTAAATATGCTTTCCAAAGACGCAAGGATTATAGTAAATAACCAGAAGATATACCCTATTTCTACAAATCTTAATGGAGCGATTAGATATCCTGAAAATGGATTTGAATTGATAAAAAAGGATTTTAGGGATGCAGAGCTTATAGACGGCATTCCTCTTGCAGAAAAGACAGGAGACAGGAAGACTGTGAACTTAATTCTTCTTGGCAGGCTCTCTAATTATCTTAGTTTTGAGCAGAATCTCTGGGAGGGCGTTATAAAGCGTTCTGTGCCACCGTCTACTGTTGAGAGGAATATTCATGCCTTCAGGATTGGAAAGAGGTTCAAAGGATAAGCATTAAAGGTCATCGGTATCAACAATTAGCTTCAGCCTGTTGCCAGCCTTAATATTCCTTGCGCTGTCAATATCATTCCATTCCTTGATGCTTGCAATGGAGACATTATATTTCTTTGAAATCTTCCAGAGCGTGTCTCCCTTTCTTATTCTGTAATAGACGGTATTTTTTTCTTCCTTTAAAATGGGCGAGGATGCAACCTTGATGCTTGCCTTTCCGCTATTGGGCGCTATTGGTATTAATATGTATGTTCCTTCTGAAACCCTTTCTTTTTTGCTTAAAAGATTTATCTTTTTTAAGTCAGCCACTGTTACACGATAATGCTTTGCAATAGAGTATAATGTTTCGCCCTTTTTGACAAGATGCCTTTCCCATAATACCTTCTGGTCTGTTGGCATCTTTTCATAATTTTCAAGGAATATCTCTTTTGTCCCAGCAGGTATTTTCAGCGTATAGCTGTCAACATTCGGCGGTGTTATCCATCTTCTTAATTCTGGATTAAGCTCCTTTATCTCCTCATATGAAACACCAGCACATTTTGCAATAACTCTAAGGTCAGTGCTCTCTGGTATAATCACCTCTTCGTATTGAATGGGTTCTAAGTATTTTATATCAAAACCATGAACTTCTGGATTTTTTGCAATAATGGTTGCTGCCATATATTTTGGCACATAATTCTTTGTCTCAGCCTTTAGAAGCCTTGTCTTTTTTAATTTCCAGAAGTCATCGCTCTTTGACCGAAGTATTGCACGTTGAACTCTGCCTTCACCGCCATTGTATGACGCCATTGCCAAATCCCATGAGCCGAACATATTATAAAGGTCATTCAGATAAGTTGCTGCGGCAATAGTAGACTTCTTTGGATCCCTGCGCTCATCAATCCACCAGTCAAGCTTGAGCTTATATCTTTTTCCAGTAGATTTTATGAACTGCCACGGTCCTGCTGCCCTTGCCCTTGAATAGGCATTTGGATTGAAACCGCTTTCAATCAATGCAAGATATACAAGGTCTTCAGGAAGCTCCATGTCTTTGAGGATTTCTTTCATCATAGGAATATACCTGCCTGACCTTGAGAGCCATAGTTCAAGTTTATCCCTGCCTTTGGTCTTAAAATATTCTATATGGCCTTCTACACTGTTGTTAACAACAATGGGGACATCATAGGTTATCTCCTCTTCCTCATCATCTTCAGTGACAGCCTCTGCTACACCTGCATTTTCTTCTTCATTCTCTGGTGTATTTAAATTTGCAACATCAGATACAGGAGGCGCCTCTACTACAATTACCTGTTCTACTTTAGCCGCATCTGTTTTAATAGTTTCAGGATTGTTATTATTTTGGTCTGAGTTGGAAGGGATAGCAATTTCTGCATTGGCTTCGCTTTTGCCCTTTTGTTCTTCTGCACTGACACTCTTCTGCTCTGTAACATTTGACAGGGTATTGCTCTGACTGAAAAGATTTGCTGAACAGGAGGAAATAAACAATGCAAACGGAATTGTAACTAAAAGGTAATATCTGTTTCTAATAAAGCCCAATGCTTATCTCCTTAAAATGACTGTCAAAAGATACCTTTTTTCTTAACAGATGTCAAGAAAAAATAACAGATTAAACACATAATACAGCTATTATTAAATATACCATAAATTCCTATAAGGTCAAGAAGATACACAATATTTTAGTGTTTCTCTTAGAAAACGCCAAACAGCTACCCTCACACATCAAGAGAGAGAGGTATTTCTCGTTTAGATGTTTCCCTATACAGGTTCCAGTCCTCTTTTCCATATTTATCTTTTAAAAGCCTCTGTGTCTCTTTTTTTTCAAAATCTGTAAGTTCAGCTTCAATTAATCTAATGCCAATTCCTTGTTCAAAGCCTTTTTTGATTGCAGATATTATTTCAAAAATATCTGAACCCCTTTTTGTTTCACCTTCAATTGATGTACTTTTTTCCTTGTGAAGGTTTATAAAACTTGTCCTTTGTTCATGATTATTAAACCTCAAAAGGCCTGCAAGCTGGATATAAGAAGGAGAAATGATAATAGAGCCGTGTTGGAGAAAGTGATTTCTCCACCTTTTCTGTGCGCTGCCAATGAGTTTTTTCCCTTTTACGCTTATCTCATAAAAGGATGTGTCGAGAAAACAGGAAAAGCCGTTTTCTTTTGTTGAAGGCCTCTCTGTAATCTCGCTAGAGATGCCCAAATTTTTGAGCCCGTGCAAAAGGCAATCAGCGATTATCTTGTACGACCCTTTAATACCCTTTGGAAATATCTGGTTCTTAGAAGGCGAGATTACGCTGTAAGTAAGCTCTTTGTTATGAAGCACTGCCTTGCCGCCTGTGAGCCGCCTGACAATGCCTATGTTCTG
>JAHFEP010000305.1:394-2783 GCA_023248415.1 Nitrospirota bacterium | reverse complement strand
TTTCTCACTATCCTGTCAGTCCAAGTGTAGTAGAACAGCCATCTCTTTAGAATAATTTGATATTCATAATATAATCAGGTTTTCTTTGGTTTATATCATACCAAAAGAGTTACCTAATTAGTGAGCATTAACAACCGTCCCTATTATTCCCTACCTCCTTTTATATTGTAAAAGATTTCATATCCTTCCACATGAAATTAGGATTGTTCCTTCATTTCCACCTTCTCTGTTTTTTCAGGCTTTTTACCTGCTGAACGGATATTAATAAATTTATTCAGTATATCAAACCAGAAAGGGGCTCCTAAGGATAGGGCAACAGCAGTAATAGCCAAGCCGAATATCTTGGTGAGCCAGATAGGTATTTTATCAATCGTTATTTCTTCTACTACATTCAGCAAATTAATCCTTTTTTCTAATGACCAGCCAAACGGCAGCCTCAGCTTTTCCAATTCTGCATTTATTTCCTTTATTATTTTTTTTGAGCCTTCTGGATTCTGGCCAATAGGCTGTTTTGCAGCCTCTTCGGCTGCTGCAACAAGTCCTGAGCGGAGTGCAGAATCATGATAAAGTGTATCTGCAATGTGTATTGTGTCTACATTAAACAATATTGCTATAACAGCGGCAGTGAAAAGAATAAGCTGATGAGACTTTCTTTTATACCATCCTGAAACCCTGTTCATGCTTTCATCATACCATTTCCCAATGTTCTGATGTGTCTTATTAATATTCTGTTCAGCCTCATCCAGAAATATCAGGATTGTCTTTCTAAGACCCTCATGTTTATCCAATTTTATTACTGCATTACGGATATCATTTATTGTCTTTGAACCCTTTTCAGGCTCAGAAGGCGCAATGATATCCATTAATGCAAGAGTGAATATATTAGATGGAATATATGAAGGTTTACGGCCATCCCTGGTCAGCCCTTTAATCAAGGGATGTTCATAAAACTGTTTGGTAAGCCCGTCTCCACCAGAATCATTAAGGATGCTGCGGATGCCGTCCTCAAGGTTTTTTGCCCTCATTTTAAGGAAACTTGAAATCGATTCAGCAACTGCAGAACATATAACGCTAAAGAACAGATAAATAAAGACCAAACCAATAGCAACCTCAAGAATAACAGAGCCGAGCATTTATCTCCTCCTTAATTAGAAAGGCCGTTTAAGACCTGTGAGTCTTGCTGAATCATTTATATTAATTCTAAACTGCACTTTTCAATAACCTTCTGCCACGGAAAACCGGGATGCACATCCGATTTGTCAGGTCTCAGATGGTGATGGCCAAGAATGCCTGTAAATTGTTTATAAGCATCATCTGCATCAAAATGATTTGCGGGCGTCTGCCTTGTGATATTGAATTGGCCGCATAACATATTGATTAGCTCAATTGCAGACAAAATCTGTGTATCAGAATAGGCATCAAAAAAACGGTATCCCCTCCACGGCATTCCGTGGTCATAATATTCCTGAGTAAACAATGTCCTTTCAGTGACCTTATCAAAAGAGTATAGTTTTCCATCTCTCTGAATTAATCCGCCTTCGCTTGCAAGTTCAATTCCAATACTCCGTTTGTCTACTGCACCATTGCTTCCCTTAATGCCAAGATGAAATGCCCAATGTTTTGGATCAAAAACCTCAAATACCTCGCCATTTCTTTCTATAACATACGCTGTAGCAATCCTGTTTGGGTCTGCCTTCCAGTAATTGATTGTGCTTAAAGCGGTACCCCCTACAGTATGATGCAAAACAATCAGGTCTTTGAGAGTCTCAGATTGTATATAATCCTTGCTTTCAAGCCTTACGCTTTTATTTATTAACATAATACAGGATACCTCCTTGTTTACGGTTTTGGGGTTAATTTCTTGCACTCATCATAAAGATGCAAATTATTTATATCATATTTCTCTGGCGCTTCAAGAATTCTGCCGTCTGCTTCTGTGGTGCAGCTATAATCAAAGAGTATTAGTTTTTTCTCATGATAAACTTTTAGCAAATAATAGGTTTTCATGGGAATCAATTCTATATCATATTTTTTCAAGGCATGATAATATTTAGTCGGTATTTTTTCTTTTACTAATTGCAAAAATTTAACGCCGTCAAAATCATCTGGAATATTACCGCCATATTCACCGATTACCTTATCAGAGGAAAAAGTTGCTGCTGTGCTAAGGATATCATAATCTTCCTTTCGCACCTCTGTATGTGCAAGGCAAGAACTTAACAAAAATATAAAAATGAAGGTAGAGATTAAAATTAATACTCTTTTTTTCATAGCTATACCTCCCAGTATGTTGTAATGTTTCCTTGTGAATTCATATCAACCCCTGTATCCAGATTCCAATTTCTAATTATTCCTGCAACATTAATATTAGAATTCAATCCTATGTAAA
>JAHFEP010000305.1:0-384 GCA_023248415.1 Nitrospirota bacterium | reverse complement strand
TTTACTGCCCTTTCAAATCCATCATTTGGGAAGAACCCCACTTTGTCATGAGGCAATTTTATTTTAGTAAAATATTTCTCGTAATCTTTCGGATACTTGGAAATAATTTCATCTTTTGTTCTGTAAATAAAACCTCCACCTGCTCCCATGTGCCTGAACAAGGCAACAATATCCGAATCACCCTCTGCAGCATCTATTGCTTCAGCATAAGTTGTAAACCAGAGTTTTGGATGAGGCTCTTCATTCTTATCTGAGTAGGTTTGGGTTGCCTGCTTTGACCAAAAATCCATTAAGTCATCAAAATGCTCTGAATCCGCACAAAATTCTATTGCTTCAGAAAATTCTGCATATTTAATATCTGTATTTTTGCGTTCCTTATAGATT
>JAHFEP010000304.1 GCA_023248415.1 Nitrospirota bacterium | reverse complement strand
CTGTTCAATGTCTCTGTCAAGTTCTTCCTGATGATCTGAATAATAAGCCAAAGCAGAATATATCTGTCCCAAGGTCAGATACGAATGCTGAAAGTGTATCTCTTCTGCACTCCACCCATATGCCATCTTTTCTAAAACTACTTCAATCACTTTCATAGTTGTTCCTGATATAATAGGAACCCCTTTATCATCCAAAGAAATATGTTCATAATTGGTCTGAACAGTTGGCATTTAATGCCTCCTCATTTAAATTATATAATACAATTTTACTTAAAAACAGTCAAAAAGGCAATATCAAAAGCACCACCTATCTTTATCCTTAAAATCACCTGCTATGTATATACCCCTCACCCATCCTCCTTTCCTACAAAGGAGAAAGGGATAGCGGACATTTTATCTGTAAAGTATAGCATAAATTACAATGGCTATTTAAAATTATTGCTTGATTAAAGAATAGATGTTATAATCCGCTTAAGAAAATGATTACACAGATTATAACAAAGACAGATTACACAGATTTTATTTGCAAAGTAGAGCAATCAATAATTCAAAAGCAGCGTTTGTTTGTATAGGGGGTAATAAATATCATGATTAAGAGCGATAAATGGATTAAAAAAAATGCATTAGAAAAGGAGATGATCAAGCCGTTTGTAGAAAATCAGAAGCGAGACGGCGTTATCTCCTTCGGCCTGTCATCTTATGGATATGATATAAGGGTGGGCGATGAGTTCAAGATTTTTACAAATATCAATTCTACTGTTGTTGACCCAAAGGACTTTGACCATAACTCCTTTATAGATTTCAAGGGGGGTGTCTGCATAATACCTCCCAATTCCTTTGCATTAGCAAGGAGCCTTGAATACTTTAAGATGCCGAGGAATGTAACAGGCATTGTTCTTGGAAAGAGCACTTATGCGCGTTGCGGGATAGTAACCAATTTTACTCCGCTTGAGGCTGCATGGGAGGGCTACATTACAATTGAGATAAGCAATACAACGCCTCTGCCTGCAAAGATTTACGCAAATGAAGGTATAGCGCAGGTATTATTTTTAGAGTCTGATGAAGATTGTATGGTTAGCTATGCTGATAAGAAAGGCAAGTATCAGGGACAGACAGGGATTACATTACCGAGGCTTTAAATCATGAAGTGCTACCTGCCTGTCGGCAGACAGGTCCTAAGCTGAATCAAAAAAAGGGATTCAAGGGAGAACCCTCAACCCTTGAATCCCTTTTAAATTACCAGCCTCTTTTGCCGCCTCCGCTGCTGCCTCTCTTTTCTCTGCCGCCGCCGCCGCCGAATCCGCCTCTGCCGCCGCCGCCTCTGCCGCCGCCGAATCCGCCTCTGCCGCCGCCGCCTCTGCCGCCTTCAGCCTGCGGTCTTGCTTCAGATACCTTAAGCTCACGCTCTTTAAAAGCTTGGCCATTAAACATAGTGATGGCTTTTTGGGCATCTTCATTTGTAGCCATTTCCACAAATCCGAATCCCCTTGCCTGGCCGGAGAATTTATCTGTAATTATCTTTGCAGATACTACTTCGCCCGCCTGACTGAAAAGCTCTTTTAACTCGTCCTCGCTCGCATTATACGCGAGATTTCCCACATAAAGCTTTGTTGACATTCTGTCCTCCTAAAAATAGATAGTTGAAATTAAAAAACCCTCCAAGCTTCTTACCATGAGTCTTTGAGGGTTGCCTGATTGGACTGCTGGTAGGAACACTTATCTGAAGTTTCTTTTTATAATTATAAACAATTATTTATTGATAAGTCAACAATTATTAATAATTTTATTTATCCTTCCTGCTTATCAGATATATCTGCTGGTCTTTGTAAAGTTCGGGCTTGTTGGTATAAATTACAGTTCCATCATTGCTGACAACCTTATATATAGGCTTCTCCTTTTCCTTTGGGGTAATCTTACCGCCGTATTCTGTATAAAAATTAAGCACCTTTTTTATATAATCCCGTGTCTGCTGTATTGGCGGTATGCCGTTATACTTATAAACATTCTGTTCCCCTGCATGGTAGGCTGCAAGGGCAAGCTTTATATCATTCTTAAAAAGGTTCATGAGGTATTTTAAATATCTGACCCCTCCTTCAATATTTTCCTCAGGGTCAAAGGGATTTATAACATCTAAGTTTACTGCTGTAACAGGCATGAGCTGCATAAGGCCCTGCGCGCCTGCGTATGAGACTGCCTGAGGGTCAAAGCTTGATTCAGCCTTTATTACTGCCCTTACTAAGGCAGGGTCTATTTTATAACTTTTTGATTTTTTATCTATTATCTTATTAAAATCCTTATCAGAATATCTGTTTGGTTCATAGCTTGCTAATCTTTTGCCATTAAATGGCTTGTATCTTGGGTCAGTTGGCGCATTTGAAAAATGTATTACACCGTTTCTGTCAACAAAATGAAAGAGTTCTGCATATACTGCTGAACAGGTCAATAAGACAAGGCTAATAATTAGATACAATCCTATAATTGTTTTCCTCAACAAGTCCATCCTCCGGAAAAAAATAGAAATACATTTAACGATCATTCCCGCGAGGTTTTTGAGCGGGAATCCAGAAGAATAAAATAAAAACACTGGATTCCTGCTTTCGCAGGAATGACAAATTATATCTCTCAAACCTAAATATACCAATAAACCCCCCTTTTGTCAAAGAAATTTTGGGGTTAGGCTGCATTGACGGAATGGGGTTGTTATGTTAAACTAAATAGTGGATTACTTAGGAGAATTCTTAAAATGTCTTTAAAAATACCCTTTGGAAAATATTATCTGACTGAAAA
>JAHFEP010000138.1 GCA_023248415.1 Nitrospirota bacterium | reverse complement strand
CCGAATCAGGATGAAGATTTTTATAAACATCTTGGCGTTGCAGGAGATAAATTTATAAGAATGGCATGGCAGGGTATTGTTGCGATAGATATCCTTGAAAAGAGGCTGCGCGAGACAAGGCCTTATGAAAGAAATAAAGGCGAGTCAGACGAGATTTATCAATATTATTTAAAAAGGATATACGAGGCTATAAAAGGCAATCAGGGGATTTTACCCCTAATGGACGAGGCAGCGGCGCGTTTTGACGATATTCAGGTGGATATGACGGAGAAGCCTGTTATCGGAATTGTCGGCGAGATATATCTTAGAAGCAATAGATTTTCAAATGAGAATATAGTAAAAAAGATAGAATCCCTCGGCGGTGAGGCTTGGCTGCCGCCGATTACAGAATGGTTCTTTTATACTAATTTTACCTCTATGGAGCGCAGCCTCAAGAAAAAGAGTTACGGCTCCTATCTTAAACTCTATCTTACCAACATGATTCAGAGGAGGGATGAGCATAAGATTATTAAGCCGTTTGAACGTAGCCTGAAAAACAGCCATGAGCCTTCTATTAAAGAGACAATAGGGCTTGCAGGCTCCTATATTCACAAGAGCTTTGAAGGAGAGGCGGTATTGAGCGTTGGCAAGGCAGTTGATTTTTATAAAAAGGGAGTAAGCGGTATAGTAAATGTAATGCCGTTTACCTGTATGCCGGGAACTATAGTTGGCGCAGTCCTGAAAAGATTCAGGGAGGAGTATAATGATATCCCATGCCTGAATATGGCTTATGACGGACAGAAGGATACAAACAGCACAACAAGGCTTGAGGCATTCGTACACCAGACCCGCCACTATATGCTTCAGAAAAAGCAGGGAGGCGGCAATGGACATGATAGGGAGTAATATTTATTTTAATCATTAGCTGAAAAAAGGGGCAACATAAAGTTGTCCCCTCACCCTAACCCTCTCCCGCAAGGGGAGAGGGGACTCTTTATTTCCCCTCCCTTGATGGGAGGGGATAAAGGGGAGGGTGAATGGATGGTAAGTGTAAAAACCAGTTGCCTTAGTAAAACCTATGGGTGTTAATTACAAACAAGAATACAGAAAATATATAATCGGGATGAACAGCTTTATGTTCCTTGTAATAGTTGCAATACTATCATCCCTGATTCTAGAATACGGTTTTATAGTCCCGCAGAGGATAAAGAATTTTATTTTCTACTTTGACCTCTTTGTTCTTTTTTCTTTTCTATTAGAGAATACCCTTAAGTTCTTTATAGCAACAGAAAAGGCGCTTTTTATCAAGAGGCACTGGCCTGACTGGGTCTGGATGGGGTTTCTCTCTCTTTATCTTGTGAGCCTGTTTATTGAGCTCTTTTTCTTTCCGGAGTTTCCACCCCTGCTTGACATACTCCTTATCACAAAGATATATCTCCTTTTTTCAAGGATGTATCTTATATTAAAATTTCTTCTTGAACGAAGGACAGTAAAGGGATTCTTTGTAAATCTCAATATAAAACCTGCACAGACACTGGCTTACAGTTTCCTTGCAGCCATACTTGCAGGGACAATATTGCTAATGCTCCCGGCAGCAACTACCGGCGGAAAGGGAGTTAAGTTTATAGATGCGCTCTTTACTATTACCTCTGCCACCTGTGTTACCGGCCTTGCTGTTGTTGATACAGGCACATATTTTACAACCTTTGGCCAGATAATAATCTTAATCTTTATCCAGCTCGGAGGCTTAGGTATAATGACCTTTTCTGCGTTCTTTGCAACAATATTCGGCAGGGGCTTTGGAATAAGGGACAGGATGGTTATGCAGGATGTTCTGGATTTTACAGGCATGGGCGAGATTATGGATCTGATTAAAAGGATATTTAACCTTACAATTGCAATAGAGCTGGCAGGCGCATTTATACTCTTTTTCAGGTTCTACGCAGAGGGGAAGGGAATATCATGGTCAGCCTATAATGCACTGTTTCATTCAATCTCTGCCTTTTGCAACGCAGGTTTTTCGCTGTTTTCAAATAACCTTGAGGTGTACAGGGGCGATATTATTGTAAACCTTGTTATTACAACATTGATTATCCTCGGCGGCATTGGTTTTCCTGTGCTTGTGAATCTTCAGAGTTATTTCCTTAAAAGACAGCACCGCAGACACCTCGGCCTTCAGACAAGGGTTGTAGTTGCTGTATCGCTGTTTCTTATTATTGCAGGCACAGTATTAATATTTGTCTCGGAAGTCAGCGGCCAGCTTCAGAATCTTCCATGGCATGAAAAGCTCCTTACATCCTATTTCCAGTCTGTTACAACACGGACAGCCGGTTTTAATACAATTAATATGGAGGCACTGTCAAACGGCACCCTCTTTATCATGGTAATCCTGATGTTTATTGGCGCATCACCTGGCAGCACAGGCGGCGGCATTAAGACTACAACCGCAGCAATACTTTTCTCCACTGCAAGGGGGTGGCTTTCGGGAAAGGATGTGCCTGAGCTTTTTGAGCGGACCATACCGCAGGATGCAGTGCAGAAATCCTTTGCCCTGTTATTTATAGCCCAGATTGCTGTTGCAGTTATTGCCTTTATGCTTTTTATTATTGAGAAGTCGCCGTTTATAAATATATTGTTTGAAGTAGTATCTGCCTTTGGCACAGTAGGCCTTAGCACAGGACTTACACCGCATCTTTCAGATGCAGGGAAATTATTAATTTCACTTATGATGTATATGGGCAGGATAGGACCATTGACACTGGCGCTTTTAGTCGGCCAAAAGGTGGTTAAGAGATACTATTATTACCCTGAAGAGAAGGTGATGATAGGGTGATAATGACGAATGGTAAAACCAAAGGATCAAAAAGTTCAGATGTCAAGGCTCAAAGCTCAGAAAAATAGAATTTAGAATACAGTAGTCAGAATAGAAATAACTTTTCTTCTGTCTTCTGAATTCTGACTTCTGTATTCTGTGTCATTTGAACTTTGGATTTTGGAATTTGGATTTTCTTATAAGGGGGGGGGCTATGAAACAGTTTGCAGTTCTTGGTCTTGGCAGATTCGGATTAAAGGTTGCAAAGACATTGGCAGAAAAGGGATGCGATATATTGGCAATTGACACTGAAAAGGATAAGATTGATGCAATAAGGGATTATGTTTCCCATGCCATCCAGATAACATCAAACTCTGAAGATATTTATAAGGCAATAGGCGTAGACAAGGTGGATGTTGCGATTGTAGGGATTGGCGCAGCAAATGTTGAGGCAAGCATACTTGTTACTGCATTGCTGAGAAAGGTCGGTGTAAAGGAGATTGTTGCAAGGGCAGTGAGCGAGCTCCACGGAGAGATACTCAGGCTTGTAGGCGCAACAAAGGTTGTATATCCTGAGGATGAAATGGGCTACCGTGTTGCCGCAAGCCTTGTGCTGCCGCGATTGATTGACCATATTGAATTAAAGGAGGGCTATGGCCTCGCACAGGTAAAATGTCCAACAGAGCTTATTGATAAGATGCTGAAGGATGTTAATCTGCGAACTAAATTTAATGTAAATGTTTTAGCTGTAAAGAAGGCAGATGGCACAGTTGATATACCAGACCCTGATTTTAAATTCAGCGAAGGGGATCTGTTGATTATGGTTGGAAAAGATGAGGATTTAGAAAAGCTTGGTGAAGAGGGATAGATGGCAGACCTCTTTTCAGGATTGAACATCAGCTTCAATCTTTTTTCTAACAGACTCGCAATAATTTCTGTTATTATAATTGCTATTGGATTTTTAATAACCCTCCTGCTTTTTATAAACTGTATTATTGCAAGGAGGGGCGAAAGAGAGGGCATAGGTTTAATTCAAAAGATATTCATATTCCTTATCTCTCTGCTCTTTATTTCAGTTGGTTCTGCTATGCTTATGACAGCAATGTATCTGCAGGCATACAGGGCGTTTACACATAAGGAAATGATTGGGGTAGTAGAGGCAAGGAAGACAAAGGGTTTGGATTACGATATATTCCTAAAGTTTGCGCCAGTTGAAAAAGGGGTGAAGGGAGAGGAGAAGATATATAAGATAAAGGGAGACCAGTGGGCAATTGGCGGGGATATATTAAAATTTGAAGACTGGGTAAATTTTATAGGCATACATACAGGGTATAAGACAACGCGGATACACGGCAGATATTTAAAGGCAGCAGATGAGAATATAAAAGAGCACACTGCCTATGATATCAACGGAGGGACCGACGCTGTATGGCTGTATTTATATGAAAACAGCAGCAGCTTTCCCTTTATAAAGGCGGTTTATGGCAACAGCGTATATACATTTCCGTCTGACGATGATTTTTATGAGGTATATGTTACTACATCAGGATATTCAATAGAAAAGATAAAGGATAATAGACGTTCATAAAAGTGAAACCATTGATTACACAGATAGTAACCCCCCTTTAATTCCCCCCTTAGTAAGGGGGGAGGCAGGGGGGTATCGGTGTAATCGTTTTTCAAAATCTGTGTAATCATAATTTTAAAAGGAGACCGGTAAATGGCAGTTGGTGAAAGACAGTTATGCGTGATATGTGCATGGCGCGGGACCTGCAATAAAAAATTCAGCGGAGGAGGGGCATCCCTTCACTGTGCGGACTTTACAAGGGATATAGCCTTAAAGCCGCCACAGGAGATTAAAAAGGTAAATATTCTGCTTACTGGAAAACCTGGGTCAGGAAAGACCACGCTTATAATAAAGCTTGTTACAGAGATGATATCACAGCTTCGCCTGAGACCAGGCGGATTCTATACCCATGAGACAAAAGAGGGTTTTTTCAGAAGCGGTTTTAAGATATTCTCCCTTGACGGAAAAGAGGGTGTCCTTGCAGATACAAAGCTTGAGAGCCCGCATAAGGTCGGTAAATACGGTGTTGACCTTAAGGCATTAGAAGAGATTGGTGCTGCCTCCATTGAATCTGCTGTTTCTAACAAGGATATAGATGCAATAATTATTGATGAGATTGGCAAGATGGAGGCCATTTCAGAGAGATTTAAGGATGCAGCCTTATCTGCCCTCAATTCACCAAAGATTGTTGTTGCAACCATACAGCATGAGGGAAACGGCTACATATTCCAGATTAAGAACAGGGAAGATGTAAAACTGATAGAGGTGACAGAGGCAAACAGGGACAGGCTTGTAGAGAAGATTATACCGATGATGAGCTGATTAGCTGTGGTGGTTGCTGCCTTCTCAGGGCAGGCAGCGCTTTTAAAACAGTCTGTTACGGTGTTTATAAGCATAGCAAAAATCAGTTGACAAGCAAGGGCGCTGTTGGTTATTATAACAGCGAAGTGAGTGCCGAAGTGGTGGAATTGGTAGACACGCACGTTTGAGGGGCGTGTGGGGTAACCCATGTGGGTTCGAGTCCCACCTTCGGCACCAATTTTAAAAAGCATATCAAAAGACCCTACCGTGGAAAAACTTATAGAAAAAGCAAATATCCTTATTGAGGCTTTGCCTTATATCAAAAAATTCTCTGGCAAGACCATTGTCATAAAATACGGCGGAAGCGCAATGACAGACGAGGGTTTAAAGGAGAAGTTTGCCTTAGATGTTGTATTAATGAAATATGTAGGCATCAATCCTGTTATTGTCCACGGCGGAGGCCCGCAGATTGGCAAGACAATGGAGAGGTTAGGCAAAAAACCTGTATTCATCCACGGCCAACGTGTTACAGACAAAGAGACAATGGACATTGTAGAGATGGTTCTTGGAAGCAAGATAAATAAGGATATTGTCTCCTTTATCAATAAACACGGTGGAAGGGCAGTTGGCCTGCGAGGCAAAGACAACAGAATGATTACAGCCAAAAAAATGAAATTGAAAGATACTAAAGGAGTAGACATCGGCCTTGTTGGTGAGGTGAAGTCTGTTGACCCTCACATCATTCTTTCTGCTATGGAGCAGGGTTTTATACCTGTTATTGCGCCAATGGGCATTGGAGATGACAGCCAGACCTATAACATAAATGCAGATTTAGCAGCAGGCGCCATTGCAGGCGCATTAAAGGCAGAGAAGCTGCTTTTGCTTACGGATGTAAAAGGGATATTGGATAAGAAGGGAAAACTCATCTCCACCCTTTCTAAAAAAGAGGTTGAATCACTTATAAAAAAGAAGATAATTATCGGCGGTATGCTCCCAAAGGTTGCGTCATGCTTTACTGCATTAAAGGGCAGCGTAAAAAAAACCCACATCATTGACGGCCGCGTCCCCCATGCGCTTCTGCTTGAGATATTTACTGATAAGGGTGTTGGTACTGAAATTGTGAAAAAATAGTGGCGAGGCGCTGCCTCGCCACTATTTTTTTTTAAACACACTCCTCCAAATATTATATACAAATATAAAAAGCGCTGATGCAGTGAGGATGCCAAAGGGGTGCCTGAGGCTGCTGAAAAAGACAGAGCCAAAGAATAGACTAAGCAGCCATGAGAATACGAATCCTGCAATGCCGATATTTGCAAGCTTGAGATTTAGCCGCATTAGAAAGAGGCTGTAGACTTTATTGTCAGCAAACCTCGGCAGGATATGATAGCCAACTCCAAATACCATCATAGCTATCCAGCCTAAAAAATAGGTGTGATAGATAACAGGACGGAACCTTATATAGCCGTCAGGCAATAAGGAGAGAAAGATTGTTAATGTTGCGCCAAGTATAAGATAAGGTGTGCTTGCCCTTGTAAACTTTACAGCAATCTTATCGCTTTCAATATATCTTTTATCCTTTAGAGGCTTTTTGTCAATCTGAGATTTCTGTGTAAAGGTTTTGATGATATTAAACATAAAAAGATATGCGCCAGCAGCCTCTAATATAGCAAATAGAACAATTCCTGCTCTATTTAAAAGCGCCAATCCTATTGCCATTCCAATAACCCCAACAATTGTCAGCCAGAGGTGATAGTTCGCCCACTTCTCGCTATACATGGGGCGATTGCTGAAAATAGGGATATAGTGGTAATTTACGCCAAAGATAACCATAAAGATAAAGCCAAAGATGTTTATATGGGAATGGGCAAGGAAGATGCCATGTGCAGAGGAGACAAGCATCTCTCTTATGCTATTTATGGTAAGCAGCGTCCCAAACGTTACACCAGCCGCCAGGAATAAGAAACCTGTTGCTATAAAATTTCTTGTAATATTGCTCATAATATCCTTCTTGACACTTCTTGTTGTTATATGTTATTAATATTTATCTTTCTGCCGGAGTGGTGAAATTGGTAGACGCACGGGACTCAAAATCCCGCGGGGGCAACCTCATGAGAGTTCGATTCTCTCCTCCGGCACCATGTATTTTATTTCGCTATTTTTAACACTATCTTACCATAATCTATAATAGTCACGTTTTATTTATCATGTAAATGTAGACAAATACTAAGCAAGTGTCAATTTTATTTCGGACAAGACGGTAAAGAACTTATCATCTTGCTGATAGGCGGAACAAAGAAGACTCAGGCTAAAGATATTTCAACAGCTCAAAAATATTGGGAGTTGTATAAGTCTGTAAAAAGGAAAGGCAGTAAGGAGGTGTGACTATGCCTGTTACACGTGATTTTAGAGAGACAATATTAAAAAGGGCTGCCAATGACCATAAATTTCGTAAAAGGATGCTTGAGGAAGCTATAAATGAATTCCTTGAAGGGAATATGGACATAGGGAAAAAGCTGCTTCGTGACTATATTAACGCTACTGTTACTTTTCAGAAGTTAGGTAA
>JAHFEP010000137.1:4428-7733 GCA_023248415.1 Nitrospirota bacterium | reverse complement strand
TGCAGATACATCCCAGAGCTTGTCTTCATAGGCGCCTGCGCCAACAATGAACAGCTTGTCCTCCGGGCTAAGCCCCCCGCCATACGCGCTTGCGCTTAATATTAAGATTAATGAGATTAAAGCAGAGAAGAGGAATATTCTTTTTACTGCCATATTAAATTGCATTACCAATCCCCGTATATTAGATTATACCGAAAACATCCCTTGTGTCAAGGAAACAGGGAGATTTGAAAAAAAATTGACTTTTGTGCGCTATATTGTTATATTTTTTAAATATTTGGAGTATATTAAGGGTTAATTCTGATACAAATAAAATATTAAATGAAATTAATGCTTGGAGGAGAGAATGCTTAAAGAAACATCAAAGATCTGGATGGATGGAAAATTTGTTGACTGGAAGGATGCGAATGTTCATGTCCTTACCCATACACTTCACTATGGGCTTGGGGTATTTGAGGGGATTCGCTGTTACAAGAGAGGGGACGGTTCAGTTATCTTCAGATTAAAGGAGCATGTGGACAGACTCTTTTCCTCTGCGCATATCTGCTGCATGAAGATTCCCTTTTCAAAAGAGGAGATTCAGGAGGCAATAAAAGAGACTGTGCGTATAAATAAACTTGAAGAGTGTTATATAAGGCCCATTGCATATATTGGCTACGGAGACATGGGTCTCTATGTAAAGAACAATCCCATTGCTGTTGCAGTTGCTGCATGGCCATGGGGCACATATCTCGGTGAAGAAGGGATAAAGAAGGGCATCCGCGTAAAGGTTTCATCTATCAACAGACACCATGTAAATATTAGCATGACGCGGGCAAAGGTCTGCGGCTATTATGTAAATTCACAGCTTGCAAAGAGAGAGGTTGTAATCGACGGCTATGACGAGGCGCTGATGCTTGATACAGACGGCTATGTTGCAGAAGGCCCCGGCGAGAATATATTTATTGTAAGGAACAATGTCTTAAAAACAACACCCCTTACCTCCATACTTGAGGGAATTACAAGAGACAGCATTATTCAGCTTGCTAAAGAAAAGGGCATTCAGGTTGCGGAGGCAAGGTTTACAAGGGATGAGATGTACATAGCAGATGAGGCATTCTTCACAGGCACAGCAGCTGAGATAACGCCAATACGCGAGATCGACAACAGGCAGGTCGGCGAGGGGAAACCCGGACCGATTACAACAGCGCTTCAATCAGCATTTTTTGATATTGTGAGGGGGAAGGATACCAAGCATAAGAACTGGCTGGCGTATATTTGACGGCGAAATATTATGCTAAAAACAACACGAAGGGAAAGAATAAAAAGACTTGCAGAGGACTTCAATCTTGACTTAATCGTCCTCTTCAGGATGGAGACAAAGGGGCTCTCATGCAAAAAAAATGACCTTGATATTGCTGTGCGCTGCAATAAAAAAGAGTGCGATACGCACTGGGACAGGGGGCTGGTAAAGGCCATCTCTGAAATTTTCAACAAATCCCGTATTGATATATACCAGATAAACGAGGCAGACCCCTTTCTTTTGTTTGAGATTGCGTATGACGGCGTGCCCATCTATGAAAAAACCTCTGAGACATACGCAGCCTTTCAGGCATGGGCTTTGGACAAATTCAAAAAAGCAGAGTCTACCATGAGGCAGGCCATGTCCCGCATGTAACCCATTCTAAATTTGACTTGCTGAGATCATTCCAGTAATATGTATCCATGTCAAAACCAACTCTATATCTGATTGACGGTAATTCGTATATCTACCGCGCATATCATGCGATAAGAAGCCTTGCTACATCAAAGGGCATTCCTACAAACGCAATATACGGCTTTACAAATATGCTCTTAAAGATTGTAAAGGAAAAGTCGCCTGACTATCTTGCCATTGCATTTGATGCAAAGGGTCCTACAAAAAGGCATATTGAATATGAACAATACAAGGCGCACAGGCCAGAGATGCCAAAGGATTTGGTTCAGCAGATTCCATACATACATAAGCTGGTTGAGGCATTCAATATACCTGTCCTCTTAATGGAAGGCTATGAGGCAGATGATATCATAGGCACAATCTCAAAAAAGATGGAAAAGGATTTTGATGTGGTTATTGTAACAGGCGATAAGGATATGTTTCAGCTTATTACTCCGAATATAAAGGTTTACGACACCTTAAAGGAAAAGGTCTATGAGGAGAAGGATGTAATAGGGAGGTTCGGCGTTGCACCTGATAAGATGATTGAGATAATGGGCCTGATGGGAGATACTGCTGATAATATTCCCGGTGTGCATGGTATAGGCGAGAAGACTGCATCTGCGTTGATTGCAGAATTTGGGAGCATTGAGAACCTGCTGTCAAATATTGATAAGCTCAAGAAGCCGAAGCTTGCGGAGATACTAAAAGGCTCTGCTGATTTAGCAAGGCTTAGCAGAGAGCTGGCAACTATTATGACAGACTGCCCGATTGGGCTGAACCTAAATGAATATAAAAAGAGGGAGCCGAATAATACACTTCTTGTCAGCCTCTTAAAAGAGCTTGAATTCACAAGCCTCCTAAAGCAGATTTCCGGAGCCCCGTCATCATTAGAAAATAAAAGATACACAACTATATTAAAAGAGGATGAGCTAATTTCATTAATAAAAAGGATAAAAGAAAATGGAGAGCTTGCAATTGATACAGAGACAACAAGCGAAGATCCGATGCTTGCAGAGATTGTCGGTATATCAATATCAATGGAAAAGGATGAGGGATTTTACATCCCTGTCAGCCACCGCTATCTTGGCGCGCCTGCACAGCTTAAATCTGAATGGGTATTGAATCAGCTTAAGCCCTTGCTTGAGGGTGATAAGATAAGAAAATTCGGCCAGAATATAAAGTATGAGATTATTGTATTCAAAAATCACGGAATAAACCTGTCAGGAGTCAGCTTTGACACAATGGTTGCATCGTATTTATTAAATCCAAATAAATACAATCACGGTTTGGACAACATTGCCCTGGAATATTTGAATCACATAACGACAACATACAAAAAGGTTACAGGAACAGGAAAAAATGAAAAGGGTTTTGCAGAGGTGGATATTGAGACTGCGACACAATATTCCTGCGAGGATGCGGATATAACATATCAGCTTACAAAACTCCTTGCTCCAATGCTAAAGGAGCAGGGCATGGACAAGCTGTTCTACGATGTTGAGCTTCCGCTAATTGCTGTCCTGTCAGATATAGAAATGAATGGTTTTAAGATTGATGTGGATTTTTTAAATGGGCTTTCCAAAGAGGTTGATGCACAGTTGAATGACATAACCAAAAAGATATATTC
>JAHFEP010000137.1:0-4328 GCA_023248415.1 Nitrospirota bacterium | reverse complement strand
TGAACAGGAAACGTTATATACCTGAGTTAATGAGCGCAAATGGCGCAACAAGGAATTTTGGGGAGAGGATGGCTGTAAACACGCCGATTCAGGGAAGCGCTGCTGATTTGATTAAGATGGCAATGATAAATATTGATAATAGGCTGCGCAAAGAGAATCTAAAATCAATGATGATACTTCAGGTGCATGACGAGCTTGTTTTTGAGGTGACAGAGAATGAGATTGAGATTATGAAGGGACTGGTTAAAAAAGAGATGGAAAATGTAATGCCAATGGCTGTGCCGATTAAGGTGGATATAGGCATAGGCAAAAACTGGCGGGAGGCAGGATAAGAAAAAATTAAAAATGAAAAATGAAAAATTCAAAATTAAGGCAAAGGAATTTTTTGCTTATTTTAAAAAGAAAATCAAAAAGGTCAGTAAGGCAAAACTCTTTCTTTACACTGCCATCGGATTCTCTTTTGTAATCTTTATTTACATCACCTTTCTCTATCTTGTTGTAACAGACAAGTTTGAGGGAAAGAAATGGGCGCTTCCTTCAAAGATATATTCAGACTCGCTTACCCTTTATCCCGGAATAGATATAAATTCCATTGACCTTTCAGGAAGGCTCAAGAGGCTTAATTACCACAGGGCATCAGCAGAGCCAAAGCAGGGTGAATACAGGCAGGAAGGGAATATAATTGACATTTATCTTCACAATTTTATATATCCAAATAAGCCGTTCACTGGTTTCCCTGTCCGCGTCTATTTGAAAAATACACAGATTGAGAAGATGGAGAACTACTTAACAAAAGAGGAGCTATTTTCATCTGAGATAGAGCCTGAGCTTATTACTGCCATATTTGAAGGCGGATGGCAGGAGAGGAATCTTGTAAAGCTCTCTGCTGTTCCAAAACATCTTACTGATGCAATAGTAACAATAGAGGACATACGGTTCTATGAGCATTTTGGCATTGACCCAAGAAGCATTGCAAGGGCAATCATGGCAAATATAAAGAATGTCGGTGTATCGCAGGGCGGAAGCACAATCACGCAGCAGCTTGTTAAGAATATGTTTCTCTCGCACAAGAGGACATTCTGGCGCAAGATTAATGAGGCTGTAATGGCTGTTATATTAGATGCACGTTATTCAAAGGAAGAAATCTTAGAAGCCTATATAAATGAAATCTATCTTGGACAGAGGGGTTCTGTTGGCATATTCGGATTTGGCGAGGCCTCGCATTTCTATTTTTCAAAAGAGGTATCGCAGCTTACATTGGCAGAGTCAGCGCTCCTTGCAGGGCTGATAAGGTCTCCGAACAGCTATTCTCCCTATGTGAATATCAATAAGTCGCGTACAAGGAGAAATCTTGTATTAAGCAAGATGATGGAAAAGGAAAAGATTGCAAATGATGAATATAAAACCGCCCTCGCAGAACAAATTATAATGAGGGAATATCAGATTAAGGATAATGATGCGCCGTATTTTGTTGACTATGTAAGAAAGCAGCTTCAGGAGAATTATCCAGAGTCTGTATTGACAAGCGAAGGCCTGCAGATATTTACAACGCTTGACCCAAATCTTCAGAGGACAGGGGAGAGGGCATTAAAGAATGGCCTTGCTGAACTGGAAAGGAAATACCCGTCTCTTAAGAGAAAAGAGCAGGACGAGTCTCTGCAGGGCGCAATTTTAGTTATCCAGCCGCAGACAGGATATATTAAAGCAATGCTCGGAGGCAGAGATTATAAGATTACCCAGTTCAACAGGATAGCGCAGGCAAAGAGGCAGCCGGGGTCTGTTTTTAAGCCGGTAGTTTATCTTACAGCCCTTATGCCAATGCCTGATGGGAAGCCCAAATTTACACCATCATCAATCATTGATGACTCACCGATTACAATAAATTTTGACAACAAAGACTGGAGCCCGCAGAATTATGACAAGAAATATTACGGCAATATTACACTGAGGACTGCTCTTGAAAAATCGCTTAATGTATCCACTGTAAAGATTGCGCAGGAGGCAGGAGTTGATAATATTATTTCAACAGCAAAGGCATTGGGTATAGCGAGCCCTCTGCAAAATATCCCGTCTATTGCTTTGGGGACAATAGAGCTTACACCTCTTGAGATTGGTGTTGCCTATTCCACAATCGCAAACAGCGGCATAAGGCCTGTTCCGATTTCCATTAAGGATGTAATTGACAAAGACGGCAATGTAATAGAAAAGAAGGGGCTTGAGATGGAGCAGGTTGTATCTCCGCAGGCAACATTTGTCCTTACACATTTATTAAAGGGTGTAATAGACAATGGCACAGCAATGGCTGTCAGACAGGCAGGCTTTAACAAGATAGCAGCAGGAAAGACAGGCACAACAAGCGATTATAAGGATGCATGGTTTGTCGGCTATACACCAGAACTTCTCTGCCTTGTGTGGGTCGGTTTTGACCAGAGCGATGTTCTTAACCTTTCAGGCTCTCAGGCAGCGCTTCCAATATGGACAGACTTTATGAAAAATGCGTTGAAAGAAAAAGAGTCCTCTGATTTTCTCCCGCCGCAAGGAATCATCTTCAAGAAGGTTGATAGAAAGAGCGGGCTATTAGCAAACAGCTCATGCCCTGATTCTGTTGAAGAGGCATTTATTGAAGGCACAGAGCCAAAGGAGGAATGCTCAAGCGAAAAAGGCGGTATAATAAAATGGTTCAGGGGGATATTTGAGAAATGATGCAGGGAGTTTTAACCTCTCCTCATCCGCCTCTTTAAGCAGGCTGTTTAGGGACTCTTTTAACTCCTTTGGGCTTTTGGCTTCATGGGCGAATTCTAAGAAGCCTTTTAACACAACATTTAAAGTCTCTGCAAATATTAAAAAATCTTAATGACTTTATCGTTCTTTTTTGATAAAATTTTCAATATATGTAATAAGAGAATAAATATAAAAATGTTATAATATTAAGCAATTGGAGGGCAATAAGTATGAGCAAGGCAGCTATTATTGATGAAGAAAAAATTATTAATGATTTTGAAAAACTTTCAAAGGAGCGTAAAAAAGAGGTTGTTGAGTTTATCGCCTATCTAAAGGCGAAAGAGGAGCTTGAAGCGACAAAAGAAATCATCAATGACAAAGATTTCCTAAAAAGTATTATGAGTGGCGATGAGGACTTTAAATCTGGCCGATTTAAGAGGTGGTTAGAGGTCAGAGAAGATGTATGAGATTTTAATTTCACATGAAGCTGAAAAGTATTATAAAAAGCAAGATAAAGACACAAAAAGAAGGATAAATAAGTGTATAGACAGTCTTGGCAAAGAACCGCTTTCAGGCCCTAATATTAAGAGATTGCATGGCAAGCTTGAAGGAAAGCACAGATATAGGATAGGTGATATCAGGATAGTCTATGAAGTAAACACAAAAAATAGAACTGTAGAAATAAAATCAATCGGGGGCAGAGGTGATGTATATAAATGATAATCGAGGGAAAGGATTGATATCCTTACCTCACCAAAGCCAGCAAAAGTTTTACTGCCATGCGCAGCTTTTCTTCATCTGACTCTTTAAGCAGACTACTTAGGGTCTCTTTTAATTCCTTTGGAATGGAAACAGCACACCGAGAATATTTTTCTTAGCCACATGGGTATAAATCATGGTGGTCTGAAGATTAGTGTGGCCGCTCCTTATATTCTGATAGGTTTAAAATATATTTTGGCAATTTTGCATTGACTTTCCGCCTCAAGCGACCTAAAATTTACTAAAAAATGCATGTAGATATAAAAAAGAATCTTAGGGGGCTCATGAGAATCACAACCGCACTAGCAGTTCTGTTCTTGGGCTTGGTTGCGTGCACAGAGCGGCCGGCTACTGCGCCCGTTACATCAAAACAAGAAATTGCAGCCGGCATAACTGCAAATGAGGCCGTGGCAATCATTTCGGAACTCCCGGAGGCCAAGGCGTGGGCCAAATACATTAGCGACAGCACAAATGGAAATGTCCGTGCCGCAATGACGGTCTTACCAGAACATCCAGTAATTAGGGGCGCCAATAAATACTGGTCAGTAAACTACTATGAAAACCAACCTACTCACTTCCATCGTTGGCAGACTTTTATGGTAAGTTTAGATGGAAAGGAAATTCTGGTTGATGATGTCACCACTGGCGAATATTTGAGCCTCCATGAATGGCGTGAAAAAGAGAAACCCATGGAGCGTGTTCGTGAGACAAGAGCGCCCTAAATAGTCCTTTTGCAATAAATGCAGAATTGAATTGCCGCTTAATGCACTGCTGCTGCCTTGCAGATATAGAGTAAATAGTAACCGCCGGGTCTTTTCCTTTTATTGACTTATGGTCTCTTATGGCTT
>JAHFEP010000303.1 GCA_023248415.1 Nitrospirota bacterium | reverse complement strand
GCCTGACTGTTGAGCGATGGCAATCACTCTTTGGTTATAGCTTCCGTGCGGAAAACTTAATGCTAATACCTTTGTTTGCAATTTATCTTCAATGGTTTTCTTTGATAAATAAAGTTCTTTATATACCTCCTGCTCATTTAAAGTTTGAAGGGGTCTGTGAGTCATGGTGTGCGATTGGACTGACATGCCATGGTTAATCATTTCCCTAAGCTCTGCCCAGTTCATAAAATGCGATGACCCTATACCTTTTACTGTTATAAAAATGGTTGCTTTGAAACTGTATTTATTTAAGATAGGCAGGGCATACCTATAATTACCTTTTAATCCATCATCAAATGTTATTATAACATACTTTCCATCTTCTCTTAACTTTTGAATATCTTCAAACAGGAGGCTTTTATAACCATTTTCAGCAAGAAAGCTGAGTTGTTTTTCAAACAGCATTACTGGAATATTGTATAATGGTGTCATATGATGAGTTTCATTATTTAAAGTTAAATCCTCTGAAACTTCATGGTACATTAAAATCGGTATTTTCGGATTGAAAAACATTATAATAATACTCTTTTATTCATTTCAATGCTTAGCCTGATGTAAAACCTGCTCATAAATCTCGTAATACTTTTGGGCCATCATAATAGAGGAATTTTTTTTCTGCACCGTCTCTTGTGCAGATTTTGCAATTTGCACTGCTCTATCATTGTTAAATAATAATTCACTAATAGCCGTGTATAACCCATCTACATCTCTTGGTTCAACAAGCAGCCCAGATATGTTGTTTCCTATTATCAGCGGAATATCTCCAACTCTTGTCGCTACAATAGGCACCCCGCAAGCCATTGCTTCCAGAATAACCATTGGAAAAGCCTCTTTCAAGGAGGGCAGCACAAACACATCAAGCGCAGAATAAACGAGTGGCGTATCCTGCCTATTGCCGGCAAAAATAACCCTGTCAGACAAGCCTAATGAATAGGCCTCTTTTTCCAAATTCTCTTTAAACTCGCCGTCTCCAACTATAAACGCATAAACATCCTTTTTATTATCTACAAGAGTTTTTACTGCTTGCAGCAGATAAGTTATGCCCTTTTCTTGTGACAATCTTCCAATAAAGCCAATAAGTTTCTTATTTTTAAGACCAAGAGCGCTTTTTGCTTCGTCCTTTTTCATAACACGTTGATATTTATTAATATCAATTCCATTTTCTATTTTTCTAATCTTTCCATCTTTTATATATCTCTTTAATTCATTAACCACTTCATCAGAAACGCCAACTACTGCACCAAAACCTTTCAAGATGTTTTTGTCAAGCCACGCATAAAAACGCATATTAAAGCTGTTGCTTAACCAGTTATGACATGTGCTAACAAGTTTACAATTCGTGCCAAAACTTGCAAAGAAAGAATATAAATTTGTTTTATATTTATGGCTGTGTATTATATCTATGTTGTTCTTTTTTATATATCTATGCAATGATAAAACAGTCCTTAAATCCATTCTGCCATAACAATTAAAGATAGCGCCATCTTCAATATAATGTTTAACAACATTTAATATATCCTTATTAGACCTTTCATTATTATAAAAAACGCCGAGGTGGTTTTTAATACCAAGTTCTGCAAGCTGCCGAATTAGTTCAGAAGTCATATTTTCAGCGCCATGATATCCTGTGCTACTTAATAAATGAAGGACTTTCATTAAATTTGTTTAAGGAATTAATTCAAAAAGACTTCAAGGGTTCAAGGATTCATGTGGTCAAGGGTTTAATTGTTTGAGGATTACCATCTTTTGAAATCAAGATGCCTCTGTCAACCAATGCCCAAAAAATCCAGTAATAGCTCCCTAAGCTAAAATATGACCAGCGGTCACCAAATACATTTGCAATCGTCATAGCTACAATTGCCCCCATAAATCCAAAACCAAGCCCCTGATAAAAAGGGGTCTTTCCAATTTTAAAGAGCATCCACCCGCTCCTCATTGCCATAAAGAAAATAAGTAATAAGAAGAATAGTCCAATTATCCCTTGTTCAGACAAGGTTTTCATGTAAAAATTATGCGTATCAGTAAGCGTTTGCCCTTCAGGAACAGTAAATCCAAAACCTTCAAACCCAACTCCAAAAATCGGATTTTGCATGAATGCAGCTTTAGCTTGCTCCCATAACATTAATCTGCTTGCTGCAGAAGACTCAAGCTCTCCTGTTTCTGTTTCTGTCATCATTATCCTATCAACAACTGATGCTGGTAATAAAGTTTGCCATGCTAAGAAAATCGCAATGACTAAAATTAATAGACTTCTTTTCTTTACAAGACCATAAAAGGCAATAACACCAAAGGCAGCCAGATATGCGCCTCTGGAGTAGGCAAAAAAAAGCGGATGAAGGCCGAATAAGACAGTTGCTAAAAATAACCATTTACGTTTTTTATCCTTATCATAGAAGAAAAGTCCCAGAAAAAGAGCGCTGGTATATGCTATAAAAGCACCAAGATGGTTTGACCCAAGGCCAACTGTTTCAAAAGGACCGCCATATCTTTTATCATAATCAAAAGCCGCTCCTCCTGTAAATTCGCGATAGCTCCTGATAGAAATAAGTAATACAACTACAGACATAATCACAACCATTTTTTTTTGTTGTTCTTCATCCTTCACAACATTCAGAACAAGGAAATATAAGAATATCATCTCTGCATAGTTTTTCCAATCACGAAGAAGTTCATTTGATGTTGTAAAAGGCAAAGGAAGTAAAAATCGCATACTGCTATTCCAAAGGGCAAGATAGCTTACTATAATAAAAGCAATAATTATTG
>JAHFEP010000136.1 GCA_023248415.1 Nitrospirota bacterium | reverse complement strand
GACGGTTTTCTGTCTCGTATTCTATGTGCGCTGTTGCTATGGTTATTCCTCTCTCTCGCTCCTCTGGCGCTTTGTCTATCTGATCATATGCAACAAAGCTCGCAAGCTTCTTTGCTGATAGTACCTTTGTTATCGCTGCTGTCAATGTCGTCTTACCATGGTCAACATGACCTATCGTCCCTACATTAATATGCGGCTTAGTCCGCTCAAATTTGGCCTTAGACATATATCCTCTCCTTTTAAAAATTTTAAATTTGAAATCTCAAATTTCAAATCTCGTTTCTGGAGCCCACGACCGGGATCGAACCGGTGACCTCATCCTTACCAAGGATGTGCTCTGCCAACTGAGCTACATGGGCAAGGTTCGCTTCGCTCACACTCTTAACTATAACCTTTAACTTCTAACCGGTTTTAGTTAAAAGTTATTTGTTATTAGTAAAATCTTGCTTTCAGCAAGATTTTCTTGGAGCGGGTGGCGGGATTCGAACCCGTGACCCCCAGCTTGGAAGGCTGGCGCTCTAGCCAACTGAGCTACACCCGCATGGTGGGGAGGGGAGGATTCGAACCTCCGAAGCCTACGGCGACAGATTTACAGTCTGTTCCCTTTGTCCACTCGGGAACCTCCCCAGGGCAACCTTACAGTTGCACAATTAACTATTAACTAATAACTCTTAACCAGAACTGATAATAACTTTTGTTACAAGTTACAGGTTATAGGTAATTAGTGAAAATTGCTTTGCAATTTTCCTTGGAGCTGGCGAAGGGAATCGAACCCCCGACCGTCTGATTACAAATCAGATGCTCTACCGACTGAGCTACGCCAGCACCTCAATAAATATTATTTGCAAATCAATAGGTTACACCATTCCAACGTTAAAGACACAAATATACACCAGTTTGGAAACAGGTTATTATAAAAGATATTTTTTGGTATGTCAAGGGGAAAAAAACTCAAATGTCAAACCAATTTAGAAATGTCCTATTTTTTATCCGGTACCAAGCTATTTGGCAAATAAAACAGGCAGGATATTAATCATGAAGATTTATCCTCTTTTCTGTATATCACTTCAAAAATAATGTTAGCCGGAAATAATATATATAAATTCATAATATCTGTCAATATTGTATTATATTCCCCTTGATTTTATAATTTAGCTTAGTTATTATACAGAAACTGTATAATAACTTGTTATATGGTCAGAGAATGATAACCAATGCTTATATACCTTGATTCAAAAGATTTAATTAATATTCTCGAAAAATCGAAACCGCTTTCTGTGGAGCAATTAGAAAACTTTCTCAAAGGCGGCAACCACAAGATAGTCTTGTCATTCTTAACTATTATGGAAATTGCTGAACCACTGCTCCACAAGAAAGCAACGACAAATGTTATGGTCTTATTGAACCATATAGAAAAGTTGCCTCACACATATATTCATAGTGATATTTCTCGTTTGGAATTACAAGAGGCACTCCGAGCTTTTTCTGCCGGGGACAACTATAAAAGCATTTTCCCTTTTGTTAATCGCTTTGACGAAACGGTTGACCTTAATGCTTCTCCACCAACAAAGAACTATATAAATTATCCCCTATCTGAGACCGTATGGGATTTGTATCGCTTTGGCGCATTGGGCGGCCTTGATAAGTATGCAGTCAAATTAAGTCAGACTTTTGCGGCAGACAGAGCACTTTCCCCCAAGCCTAGCCTTAAGACACATTTTGCAAAAACAATTGAAAGAAATATCGGGCTTCATCGTCTGCCAACTCCTCATGAAAACATCAGCACATTTGCAGATTGGATATATTCAGATGCTTCAAGGTGTCCATCAGAAAGACTTGGATATGAAGTATGGCATAAAATGGTAAGAAATATTACCGATATACCTCATGATTCAGATTTAGAGGATTTTCAACATATCAGCTGTTTGCCTTATGTTGATTTAATGACACTCGATCGCCGCATGCATGGTTATGTCTGTCAAGTCTCAAAGGATATATCACATGACTATGATAAAAAGATTTTTAGAAATACCAAAGAAGTCTTAAATAAAATTGGTCTCATATAACAAAAAAATCCAGCGGACGGGGAATAAGCGTGGCGTGTTTTTAGCAAAGGTAGTTGCCCCCGCCGCTGATCTATCTCGTTGGGCATATGAACGATTATGAAAACGGAGGTTGACGCTTGTGCAGCAATGGATCGATAAACTCATTTTGAGGCTTCCTGCGAGGTTACGCTGGCTACTTATTCTACCGATAGCGTTCGTTGCAGACTTGGCTGCGCAGAGTATTTACCAAGTGATTTTCAGAGTAGTACCCTTCGCTGCCCTTCGCCCTTACACGGACGAATTGATATGGCGTTTCTTTGCTCCATTGATTTTTGTAGTTGCCGGAGTGAAAATGGCACCACAATACTGGTTCGCGGTGGCTTGCTTCCTGACTGGGTTCAAGGCCGTGGTTGCTGGTGTCAATATCTATACACTATCTCTGTACCTGGTCCGGGGTGGTAGTCTGAAAGCACCGGCATACATAACTGAAGCTCCGGTTTGGTGGTCTCTGCTTGTTCAGTTACTGTTTCTGGCGTTTGCTCTCTTCATTATTGCTAAAGATCAAAACATTAGAAAGGTACCGACTGAGAATGCTCCCATCCTTGATTTCTGATGTTTCGGTTAATTTGAAAGCACTCTTGACAATACGAGCGCCCAACAATGCCATGCACCGGATCGTGGCAAAAGGCGGCCACTCCCGGTGATGGCTGCGTTGAGGCTGTAGAAAAAGTCAAAATATGCTATAATAAAATAAAAAAATGGCTTCACACTGAAAAGATAATTAATAGAAAGGAACAAGGAGAAAAAGGCTATTCTAATTACAGATTTTTTCTACACGACAAACAGATATTGTCAGGCTTAATCATAATAGGTATAATAAGATGGTAGTAGCAGGCGAGATATGCTCTTATTTGAATGGGACCCTTACAAAGCAAAAAAGAACATTGAAATTCATGGCGTAACTTTTGATGAAGCAAGCACAGCTTTTAAAGACACCTTATCATTAACTATTTATGACCCTCTGCATTCTGATAAAGAAGACAGGTTTATTTTAATTGGGAATTCATGTAAAAATCGCCTTCTGGTAATTGTTCATACTGAAAGAGGAGATAAAATCAGGATTATAAGCGCAAGAGAAACAACAAAAAATGAAAGGAAACAATATGAAGAGAATGCGAAAAGATACAGACATGCTTGAAGAATATGATTTCAGCAAGGGCATTCGGGGGAAATATGCTAAAAGGTATAAAGAAGGAACAAACGTTGTAGTTATTGAACCCGATGTTGTAAAGTATTTCCCTGACCATGACTCTGTAAATCAAGCACTGCGTTCATTAACTGAAATTATTAAAAAGCAGAAAATTGCTTAACAATCTGAACCAGCGGATGCGGCAAAACCGCCCCGCTTGTTTCAGCCGTTATGCCGGCAAGGTTGAATGAGATTGCTGTGTTGTGTTACCTGTTTCTCTCATATATTAATCTTAAACCGTCTAAAGTAAGAAAGGGCATTATCTTTTTTATGCTCTTTGTCTCAGGCGCAATTAACCCTGAAAGTCCCCCTGTAGCAACTATCATTGGATTTTTGAATCTGATTTCGGCTTTTATCCTCTCCACAATGGCGTCAACCAGACCTGCATACCCATATATTATTCCCGACTGCGTACTGCTTACAGTATCTTTACCAATTATATTTTTTGGTTTGATTAACTCTACTGGCGGGAGTTTTGCTGCCCTTTTAAAGAGCGCCTCAGCAGATATCATTATACCCGGCACAATAACGCCTCCAAGATATTCCCCTTTTGCTGAGACAACACAAAAGGTTGTTGCAGTGCCAAAATCAATTATTATAACAGGCCCGCCAAATTCATTGTATGCTGCAGTAGCATTTACAATCCTGTCTGCCCCAACCTCTGTTGGGTTGTTGTAGCATATCTTTATGCCTGTCTTTGTTTTGTGATTGACAACCAAGGGCCTGACATTAAAATATCTTTTGGAAATCTCTTCAAACACTGTCAATAGCAGCGGGACAACACAGGATACTATAATGCTCTTAATCTTTTTAAGGTCTATCTTACTTGAGTCTAAAAGGGCATTGATGAGTATCCCATACTCATCTGATGTCTTGTGATGCTCTGTATTTATCCTCCAGTGATATAATAAATTCTTACCATTAAATACACCAAGGACAATATTGGTATTTCCTATGTCAATTGCTAATAACATCCTCACCTCATAATGTAGTGGCGTTAAATTTCCTGTCTGTCTGACAGGCAGGAACGCCCCTACTGCATTACATCACCTGACAACACCCTTTGAATAACACCATTTCTATCCTTAATCAGCAAAGCGCCGTTCACATCTATATCAACTGCCCTGCCTTCAATAAGGCTATTGCCTGATTGAACCTTAACATCCCTTCCAATGGTAACAGCAAGCCTTTTCCATTTCTTAATTATATCATTTACTCCATTTCTTTCAAATAAATTATACCATTCTTCAAGATTCTCAAGAACCCTGCATATCAAATTTATTCTGTCTATTGTGCTATTGGATTCTATTTTTATGGATGTTGCCTTGTCCTTTAATTCAAAAGGTATATCCTTTATATCAAGATTTACATTTATTCCAATGCCTATAACAGCAAACCTTACAGCATCTGCCTTAGCATCCATCTCTGATAGAATCCCTGCAATCTTTTTATTATTTATCAACACATCATTTGGCCATTTAATATTAGCGTCAAGATTAGCAGCATCCTTAATTGCCTTTACAACAGCAATTGCAGAAACAAAGGTAAGAAGCGTTATATGAGTTGAAGGTATCTGAGGTTTTAAGATTACTGAAAGATAAATATTCACACCAGAAGGAGAAAACCATGTGCGACCAAGCCTGCCTTTGCCTTTTGTCTGCGACTCTGCCAAAACAACTGTCCCGCCACCTGCGCCTTCTTTTGCGATTTTACGGGCATGGTTATTTGTTGAATCTATAGTGTCAAAGATATGTATCTCTTTGCCAATGAAGCTGGTGGTCAGGCAGTTCTTAATCCCCTCAACTGTCAGTATGTCATCTTTCTTTGTCAATTTTAAAAGCCCCTCATATCTGCCTTGGTATTTACAAATATTATCCAGAAGTTTATCCCTGTTGTCAATACAACTTTTATATCTGCTTATGAGCCATTCTTATATCTCTTCATTCGCAATCCCAAAATACCTTATTTGACAAAGAGAACTATTTTTAGTAGAATTTAATAAAGGTTTGGAGGATATATGTCTACAAAAGTTATCCACCCTTACATAACTTCAGATAAAGAGATTGGCGGCGGCCGTCCTATAATATCAGGGACAAGGACAAGGGTCTCAAACATTGTTGCTTACTATAAACTTGGCCTTTCTTCTGATGAACTTGTCAGGGAATTTCCGCATCTTACCCTTTCTCAAATTCATGATGCCCTCTCATATTATTATGAGCATCAGGAAGAAATTGACAGAGAAATAAACGAAGAAAGCGAAGATAATATAAAAAAGCTTCTTTCAAAATGAGAATAACCGTTTATCTTGACGAAGATGTCCCATCCTCATTTGCCCAGGCACTTATAAACAGAGGGGTTGATGTGATTACAACTCAACAGGCTAAAAACCTTAGACAATCAGATGCCAATCAACTCGTATATGCAACTGCAGAGAAGCGAGCTATTCTCACTCATAACAAAAGAGATTTTATTTTGTTACATAATGAATATATACAGTCTGGAAAAGAGCATACAGGAATAATAGTATCCGACCAGCTGCCAACTGGTGTGCTATTAAAACGATTTATGAGACTCTGGTTTTCAATTAAAGATACAGATATGAAGAATAGAATTGAATTCTTGAGCAGTTGGAGATAGAACAGGGCAAAGTTAACTTCCTCGCCAGCCCTCTTACAAAGCAAACTCCAGAAAATATTGATAGGGTAAGAAGTCCATAAGTAAAACTACATTTGTCATGCCCAAGAGATTCTGTCGGGCATCCAGAGTATCTTCAATGGATTCCCGCTCAAAAACTCTGCGGGAATGACAACATGAGAAAATGTCTATTTACTTATGACCGCCTTAGTTATCTCCATACTCATCTGCACAGCTTTATAGGAATGCGTCAATGCGCCTATTGAAATAATGTCAACGCCTGTTAAGGCAACATCCCTGACATTTTTTATATTTATATTCCCTGATGCCTCTACCACTGCCTTTTTGTTTATCATAGCAACTGCCTTTTTCATCATAGGGATTGACATATTATCAAGCATGATTACATCAGCGCCTGCTGTTAATGCATCTTTTACCTCTTTTAAATTTGTTGTCTCCACCTCTATCGTCATTGTATGGGGCATATTCTGTTTTACCCTCTTTACCGCCTCTTTTATACTGCCTGCTATGTTGATATGGTTGTCCTTTATCAGAACAGCGTCATATAAACCAAAACGATGATTATGACCACCGCCCATTAAAACAGCATATTTCTCAAAGATGCGCAAGTTTGGTGTGGTCTTTCTTGTATCAGCAATCCTAACATTTAAACCATCAACTGCTTTTACAAAACTATTTGCGAGTGTTGCAATGCCTGAAAGCCTTTGTAATATGTTTAATGCAGTCCTTTCGCCTGTTAATAGTGTCCTTGCCTTTCCAGAAATCTCAGCAATAACCTTTCCCTTTAATGCCCTTGCGCCGTCTTTATATGAGGCAGCAAACCTGATTTCAGCATCAAGCTGCTTAAAGACTGCCTCTGCAATCTCTAAACCTGCAATTACAGCATCCTCTTCTAATACAATTGTCCCATTGGCTTGAGTCTTTTCAGGGACAATTGCATCTGTTGTTACATCACCACTGCCTATATCTTCTGCAAGCGCCTTTTTTACAAAGGCTGTATTTTGCGATTTTGAAATTTTCATTTATATATTTGCCTTTATCGCCTCTATCTTCTTAATACCCTCTTCAACCTTATTCAGTTTCTCTGTTAATTCTTTATATTTGCCTTTTTCTTTTATTATCACTTCCTCAGGCGCTTTATCAATAAAATCCTGATTCCCAAGTTTCTTATTGATAAACTCTATCTCCTTTTTAATCTTATCAGATTCCTTCTGAAGCCTTGTCAATTCTGCTGTAAAATCAACCAAACCTTCTATAGGAACATATACCTCCATATCCTTTAATATCCCAGTTGCTGACATCTTCGGTTTTTCAATATCACTGCCGATTTTAATATCCTTCGCCCTTGTTAAGAACCTGATATAGTCAGTATATCTTTTATAAAAATCTGCACTTTCTTCATCTGTTGTTTTGAATAAAACATCTATCTCCACAGAGGGCTTGACATTCATCTCGCCACGGATATTTCTTACACAGCTTATTGCATCTTGAAGCAGCCTCGCCTCATCTTCAATACGATTATCAATCAATCCCTCATCTGCATTTGGAAAAGGCGCAGTCATTATGGATGATATATCTGCAGCCTCGCTAAATCTTGGAAGCCTCTGCCAAATCTCCTCTGTAATAAAGGGCATAAAGGGATGCAGCAGTCTTAAAGAGGACTCAAGAACATGAATCATCACTGTCTGTGTCATTGCAACTTTATCTGCATCTTCCTTCTTATTTAAGACAGGCTTTGCAAGTTCAAGATACCAGTCGCAGAACTCATGCCAGATAAATTGATAAACACCATTTGCAGCCTCATCAA
>JAHFEP010000019.1 GCA_023248415.1 Nitrospirota bacterium | reverse complement strand
TAGGAGCTGTGCTTATAAGGGAAAGGTTAAACTCCCGTTCAAGCCGCTCCCTGATTATCTCCATGTGCAAAAGGCCTAAGAAACCGCATCTAAAGCCAAACCCGAGCGCTAAGGATGTCTCTGGTTCGTATGAAAAGGATGAGTCATTAAGCCTGAGCTTTTCAAGCGCCTCGCGAAGGTCTTCATACTGCTCTGTATTAATAGTATACAAACCGCAGAAAACCATTGGCTTTACTTCCTTAAAGCCGGGAAATGCTGAATCTGTCGGTCTTTCCGCCTCTGTTATTGTATCACCAATCTTTGTATCAGTAACCTTTTTTATTGCAGCAACTATATAGCCGACCTCGCCTGCTGAAAGCTCCTGTGTCTTATTCATCTTTGGATTAAATATGCCAATCTCATTTACCTCATAAATAACATTTGAAGACATCATCATCATCTTCATATTAGGGGTTATTCTGCCGTCAACCACCTTTACAAGAATAACAACACCCCTGTAATTATCATACCATGAATCAAATATTAATGCCTTAAGAGGTTTACTAATGTCACCCTTTGGCGCTGGTATCTTATTGACAACCGCCTCTAAAACATCTGCTGTGCCTATGCCCTCTTTTGCGCTTGCAAGAACAGCCTCAGACGCATCAATGCCGATTATCTTTTCTATCTCATCCTTAACCTTTTCCGGGTCAGCGCTCGGCAGGTCAATCTTGTTTATAACAGGGACAATCTCAAGATTATTGTCAATTGCCAGATAGGCATTTGCAAGCGTCTGCGCCTCTACACCCTGAACAGCATCCACAACCAAAATCGCGCCTTCGCAAGCAGCAAGGCTCCTTGACACCTCATAAGTAAAATCCACATGCCCGGGCGTATCAATCAGATTAAGGATATACTCCTTTCCATCCTTTGCAGTGTAATTCAATCTTACAGCATGAGCCTTTATGGTTATTCCCCTCTCACGCTCCAAATCCATGTCATCCAATATCTGCTCCATCATCTCCCTTTTGGAAAAGGCGCCTGTATATTCCAAAAGCCTGTCTGCCAAAGTAGACTTGCCGTGGTCAATATGTGCAACTATTGAAAAATTTCTTATATTTTCTTTAGACATAACAAACATATATTATATAATTATTTATCTTATTTTGTCAAAGGGTATTATGGGCAGGTTGGCAGATAAAGTATATCAATTAAGCTCAAAAAATCAAATAGTTTTTGATTGATTTTTAGGCTCGGTTATGATAAAAAACAGAAACTGTATAATAACTTGTTTGCCTTAAACGACACGCTATGGTTCAAAGGGGCAAAATGAAACTGCGCTTTGAGTGGGATGAAGAAAAATCCAAAACAAATTTCAAAAAGCACAGAGTTAGTTTTGATGAAGCCACAACGGTTTTTCTTGATCATTTTTCAATTACGATATCTGACCCAGACCATTCCGTGGAAGAGCAACGGTATATTGATATTGGTAGTTCTGATAATGGCCGTGTACTGGTAGTGGTTTATACTGAACGAGGCTCTAATATACGTGTAATCAGTTGTCGTAAGGCAACCTCATCGGAACGGAAACTCTATGAAGAAGGAATTAACTAAAGAGGAGGACAATATGCGTGCCGAATACGATTTCATTGCTGGAGTGCGTGGCAAGCATTATAGAGCCATGCAAGTTGGGTATACGATTACTATTCATAAGGCGGATGGCACTACTATTACTAAGGACGTAATGCCAAAAGAGGGCGCAGTTGTTATAGAACCAGATATTAGAGCGTATTTTCCAGACTCGGAATCTGTAAATAGGGTTTTGCGTTGTTTAATTCCAATACTGCCAAAAAAGCGCAGCGCAAAGGCGAAAAAAGCCTAACAAGTCGTTGAGACTGGGATAATAATGGGGTCGGACTTGCTAAAAAGTGATATTTGCTGCGAAAATCAAGATAATACCGCAGCCACTTTCTTAAATCTTGATGCTGCGAAATATCCTTCACCTTAGCCTTAAGGAAGGCATCGTATTGGGACCAAATATCATATGGAACTTTTTGCATGGTATTAGTCATCTCCTGACTAATATTACAAAATGAATATTAGTCTGCAAGACAATCTTAACCAAATTAGATAGTTGAATCAAGATTTTTTTTATTTATTCTGGACAAGATGGAAATTTTTGGGTATTATCAAGAAACTATCTAATAACTGGTTCTCCCCTCGCTTCGCTCGGGAGGGAATGCGGCGGTAAGCGGCGACTGCCTGTGCCCTCGCTCCGCTCGGGCAGGGAACCAGGCAGTCAAGACGGACACGCCCTTCGGGCGGCCGCTTACCGCCGCGATTATGCGCAAAAGTAAAATGAGCGTGATTGTGAGCGATGTTCTTTATTAATTAATTGAATATATGATTTATGTCCTATCAAGAATTAGATTATAGCCATGTAACTCATCCAAAACTTAAAAAAGTATTGTTGCATACAAATATGTTGCTTAAGGATTTATATGGCGCATTCAAATTACCAGTAGATGAGAGATCAGGAGAAGGTGCAGGTAATTTTGCTATTGCTTTGGTGCTTCTCTGTATAATTGATGGTATCTCTGTAAGCATATATCCAACAACAGCAATTAAAGATCAAGAAAAACGTTTCAAGAAACTAATTCGAGAAAAATTATATTGGGGCCCCGCAGCTAAAGGTTGGCTTGAAATAGGAATTGCAGCAAAACAACTATACCTTGAAATAAGGAATCCATTGGTGCATGAATTAGGCGCTGATAAAGTGACAAGTGCCAGGATGACAGACCACCTTGAACCAAGGATAGGAAAATGGGGTAGTGTAGAAAAACAGAATCAAGATATTGATATAATTGAGAACCTGCAAGCTTGGAATGATGATTGGCCTACACTAACAGTTGTTTCTTCCGGAAATGGTGATTATATAAAGTTCAGCGGGGCCGCGTTATATTGGTCAGTAAAACGTATGGTCATAGAGCTAATAAATGATCCTGATGTAATTAAAAATGCAGAAAAATATATAGATTACGTGGAAAACGGTAAAAAGAAATTTAATATTTTGAAGTGTATTAAAAAATGCGTTTTCAGATTATAGGCCAAATAGTAAATAAGCGCATAACAAGACGCTCGTTGGGACGCTTCACCGCTGCGCGGCTCGCGCCCCACAGCTTCAACGTTAGCTGAGTAATAAATTAAAAAGGAGAACAATAATGAAGAAACTTGCCTTTTTCTTTCTCGCCATCTTTGTGTCAAACTCATGGGCGGGCGAAATTATTTTCCAAGACCTCGACTGTAAAGTCCTTGGCCCAAGCCAGAATAAAATCAAAGTTATTGAAGGCGATAAGTCAGAGCACACATGTGTCGTTATCGGAAATGAAGCTTCTTGCAGCTATAAGAACATCTCTACCCAAAAACTACAAGGCAAACCTACAAAATTTGAAATCATTGATCTGAAAGGCGTTCAAATTTGGTCATCCATTGAATTCGGAAATATAAAAATGATAATCGACGAGAAAGAGAGACAGTTTTATTACGGAATGACAGCAATTATTCCTGAGCAAGGAACCATACTTAGCAAACAATGTATTGGGAAAATAGTCCACAATGTAAAATAGGCAGCTAACAACCGCTTCGAGAGGGACGCGGGGATAGCAGTCTTTCTTTTTCATTTTTACCTCTGTGCTCCCGCGCCCCTCAAGCGAAGCGTTAGGCGAGAAAAACAATGAACTATCCAATAGCCATCGCAGGTTGTCTGACAGCGCTTGCTTTCCTGGCGCACATCTTTGGGGGCATCAGAGAAACGCTTAGTAAGTAAATGGGGTCAAACCTAAAAAATACACTTTACAAAATGTTAAATTGGTGATATCTTCTTTATGTGGCAAGACAACTCAGAATAGAATATGAGGGTGCTTTTTATCATATAACCTCAAGAGGCAACCAGAGGGAGCAAATATTCTGGAATAACAAAGACAGGGAAAAATTTGAAAATATTCTTAGAAGGACAAAAGAAAGATACAGCTATTTACTGCACGCCTATGAGAAGGATAAAGGGTCAGGTATAGGTCTACACCCTTGACAAAACAAAGCGGCCCTCGTCTTTTTCTTAATTCTTCAACAACTACCATATCTTCATTAGTCATAAGCGTAGGACAGACCCTTTTTCTTTTTTTTTGAAATAATGTAAATAATGGCTCCACATCCCGGATTTCTCTTCACAAAAAAGTATTACAAAAAATGGACGCCCCGCCATCATTTTAATAATCTAAATTCCAGATGGAGTTTACCGCGTATCCAGATACGGGGCGAGAATGACTCGCACAGGATATACAAAAGTTTTTACTACTTTCTTTTTGCAAGAAAATGTTTGAAAGGTTTGCATCATAGGGTTAAATCTGATAATATAGAGAAAATAGAAAGGAGAATATCTATGGAAACCACAAAGTTCATACACTGGCAGGACGGTAATATGTGGCTCGGGTATTTGGAAGAATATCCAGACTATATGACGCAGGGCGAAACCGTGGACGAACTGAAAGAAAATTTAAAGGATTTATACAAAGAACTATCCAGCGGTGCGATTCCATGTGTCCGCAAACTTGCCGAACTGGAAGTAGCATGAAAAGAAGAGATTTAATCAGACAACTGGAGGAAATGGGTTGTATTATAAAAATGCTACGAAACGATGCCTAACCAGGCGCTCAAGTCGACACGCTATCGCGCGGTTTAGCTCTACGTTATAGTAGAAAATACCTAAAACCTCAATTCCCCCTTTTTCTGAAAAACAACACCTGCTGCGCCGATTATGCCTGCGTCTTGCTTTAAGCCTGCCTTTAGTACCCTTACCTCTTTTGAAAAGGATGGAATCGTTCTTTTGATTATCTCTTCTTTCATCCTTTTTGAAAACAGCCCAAAGGATGATACAAGGCCGCCGTATAATATAATTGTTTTTATGTTCAAAAGATTGGCAAAATCTGAAATAGCAATGCCAAGATACTTGCCTGCATCCTCAACAAGCTCTAAAGAAAGCGAGTCGCCTTTCTTTGCTGCAAAAAATACTTTTTCAGGTGTAATCTCATTGATTCCATTTTTGATTATTGAAAGCAAAGATGTCTTTTTACCTTTCTTCATGGCATCAATAATCCTGTTGACTATGCCTGTGCCTGATGAATATGCCTCAAGGCATCCGTAATTCCCGCAGTTGCATAATGGGCCGTCAGGGTTTACAGTTATATGACCGATTTCTCCTGCCATGCCCCTTTCACCATGCCATATCTTATTATCAAGGATAATACCGCCGCCTATGCCTGTTCCCATTGTAATGCATATCAGGTTTCTGCTATTCTTGCCTGCACCGAGCCATTTTTCACCAAAGGCAGCAGCATTGGCATCGTTTTCTATTGTTACAGGAATATTTAAATTATTTTTTATTATTTTGCCAAAATTTACATTCCGCCAGCCGGGGAGATTTGGTGAAAAGGTGATTATACCTTTATCAATGTCAATAAAACCAGGTGTGGCTAAAGAGATTGCAAGGATAGAGCTTTTCTTAATCTTTGAAAGGGCTAATATCTCATCTATTCCATTTATTATATTTTCTATTACAGCATCTCTGCCAGCATCAGCTTCTGTTGGCCTGACTATTTTATGAATAATCTGCCCTGTTTTTTTAACAACGCCAAATCTAAGGTTTGTGCCGCCTATATCAACAGCAATGACATTTTTATCCACCTAAAAATCCCTTTTTCTGTAATTTCCACGAAAGTGGGAATTCAATGACTATTCTATTTGCCGCTGATAGACAATTCCTTAATTCTTAAACTCGGTGAACCAATCTTTCCATAAAATCTCAAATCGCTTCCTACTGCGTCTATTTTATTAAACAGCTCAAGGATATTGCCTGCAATTGCAATCTCTCTTACAGGATATGACAGCTTGCCGCCTTTTATGTAAAAGCCTACAGCGCCAACAGAAAAATCACCTGATATCGGATTTGCAGTATGCATTCCCATTGCCTCTGTTATATATATCCCTTCATCAATGCTTGAAATAAGCTCATCCAAAGGCTTTGCGCCTTTTTCAATAAACAGATTTGTTATACCAACATTAGGTATGCCTTTAAAACCGCCTCTCATTCCATTACCTGTTGGCGCTTCTTTCATCCTCTTTGCAGTATAAGCATTATGAAGATAACCTTTTATCTCACCCTTTTCAACCAATGCCTTTTTCTGAACAGGCACACCCTCTCCATCAAATACAGATGAGCCAACCATGCCATCTATTAGACCATCATCAATTATATTTATTAATTCAGAGAATAGTTTCTCCCCTTTTTTGTCCTTTAATAAAGACTTATTTTTTAATACTGAGTCTGCAGAAAAACTGCTTGTAAGAACCCCGAGAAATTCAGAAGCAACATTGTTTGCTAATATCACAGGCGCCTTGCAGGAAGATATCTTTTGCGCGCCAAGCAAATCAACTGCCCTTTTCCCAGCAGTTTCTGCAACCTCTTTTATATTTAGATTGTCATAAAATCTGTGGCTTGCATAGTCCCAAGCCATCTGTGCCTCGCCCTTATCCTCTGCAACAACCATTATGCTTGCAGAGCAATTTGTACTCTTTTGATGCAGGTCTATTTTATTGCTATTAAACAAAAATAACTCAGATACAGAAAAATCTACTGATGCCTTTCTGACCTTTGTAATCCGTTTATCATAACCTTTTGCAATATCTTCTAACTGTCTTGCTCTTTCAATCTTCTCATTTATAGATGTTGATGCAACCTTGTCATCAAAGATATTTACATCATCATATTTACCAATTAGAGAAGGAAGGCCATTGAAGTTGTCGCTGTAAGTATTGGACGCGCTTTTGACAGCCTCTTCAATCAATTTATCCAATGACTTCTTGTCAAAATCTGTTGTGTATGAAAATCCGAGCCTGTTGTCTAAAATTACCCTTACACTCATCCCTTGCTCTTTTGCTCCGTCAAATGAATCCACCTCACCGTCCTTTATCTCAATTGATGTGCCCTCAGATAATTGAACATAAACCTCTACTTCATCCGCACCCCTTGCTATTGCCTTATTAAGAATCTCAGCAGAAATCTTTTTATAATCCATTTATGGTCCTTTCTTAATAGAATTAATTGTATAAATTACAGAATGTTTTTACCTTACGAATGCCTAAATGTCAAGCCATATTAATTATGTTTTTTTTGGCATAGTGACAATATTTGGCATTATAATGAGCAAAAATTGGCATATAAATTTTTCTAATTTTCTGAACTTCTTAAAATATAAGAGGAATTCTGCGTCATTTTTCTGGCATAGCAATTGCATAATTCATATAATATTAGAAATTAATATCAATTAACAAAGAGGAGGAATTATGACCTGTCCAAAATGCAGTGGTCTGATGGTCTCTGAAAGATTTTCAGACTTTTTTCTGATGTTTTATGCCTGGAAGTGTTTGAACTGTGGAACAGTCGTTGATAATACGATTATAAAGAACAAGCGCAAGAACTCATTTCTTACTCCAAAATTGGTTGCTGTAAAGTAAGTCATCCCTGCATCCCTCTCTATAGGCTGGTAATGATAAGTTCATTACCAGCCATTTTTATTTTATATCCCTTGAAATATAAATATAATTCTGCTAATCTACAAAACCTCTCTATAAAATTTCAAGATTTAGTTATGATAAAAAAGATAATTAAAATTTTGGCAGTTGTCTTTATAATATCTTTTGCCTTCTTAGGTATTGCTGTTTATAAATTTGCAAAAGAAATTCCTGATGCAAACCTGATTAAAAACTACAGGCCTGACCTTGCATCAGAGGTATATGATATTTCAGGAAAGGTTATTGTCCAGTATTTTGACAAAAAGAACAGGATATGGGTTCCCATGTCTGATATATCAAATTCACTCATAGATGCTGTAATAACAGCCGAGGACGACACATTTTTTGAACACACAGGCTTTAATTATAAAGAGATGTGGAATGCCTTTAATGAGGATATTAAAAAAGGTAAATTTGTAAGAGGCGGCAGCACTATTTCGCAGCAGCTTGCAAAGAATGTTTTTTTATACAAGAAAAAGACAATTGAGCGAAAGATTAAAGAGGTCTTTCTGACATACCAGATTGAGAAGCTAATTCCAAAAAAACGAATCCTTGAGCTTTATCTTAATGAAGTAGAATGGGGAGATGGCCTGTATGGCATAGAGGCTGCATCAAGATTCTATTTTGATAAGCACGGATACGAAATAAATCTATCAGAGAGCGCTATTCTCGCGTCTATGCTTCCGAATCCAAAATACTTTGATCCATACAAAAGGCTGAGCAGGGTAATAAAGAGGCAGCAGCGCATCCTCCAATTAATGCTGGAGGCAAAAAAGATTACAAAAGAGGAATATGAGGACGCGTTAAGATATAAAATTATTCTGAGAGAGGATAAAACAAATAAGAGGTTTAATATAGAAAATTTAAAGTATAAAAATAATAAAGAAGCAGCGTGTTATAAAAATCTGATTGAAGAATATCTGCTTGAAAGATTTGGAGAAGACAGGCTGTACAGGGGCGGGTTGAAGATTAAAACAGGTTTTGATATAGAGGTTCATAATAATATTGCAGCTATTATTACTGACAGTATAAAAGAGCCTGATAAGGTTTTTATCACATTAGAAGGTGATATTATTAAATCAATCATTTGTTTATCTGATAACAGTAAAGTAGAGATGGATAATATAAAGAAAAAACTTGAGTCCCTTGGGCCGCCATATAATTTTTATAACTATAAAATCATGGATGAGAATGATATACCCTGGGACGGCTTGATACTTGAGACCCCAAGCAAACAAGTCTCTTGAAGCCTTTAAGTATATCCTTGACTGAAAAGGCTCAATGTGTTAGTTTTTTGCTGATAAAAAAGTTGCTGAATACCGTATAAAACTCTGAAATAGATAAAAAGATATTTTGTAATCAGATTTAGCCAGAGGGGTCAGATGCAAGGCGAAGCGAGGACTCGCACCGCAGCATACAAGTTAGTATGTGAGGATGCGAGGCCGAAGCAACAACGCAGCAGATGACCCCTATCGCTAAATCTGAGAAAAGGTGTAAAATTGCGTGTTGTAGGAGGCACAGCAAGAGGGAGAAGATTAAAGGCTTTAAAAGGCCTAAACATCAGGCCAACATCAGATAAGGTTAAGGAGTCAGTATTCAATATAATTGGAGATAAGATTATTGATGCAATATTCTTAGACCTCTGTGCTGGAACAGGCGGTGTTGGAATAGAGGCTTTAAGCAGAGGGGCGAAAGAAACACTCTTTGTTGAAAATAATCACAGGGCTGTTAAATTAATAAAGGAAAATCTTTTATTATGCAATTTAGAAAACGATAGTAAGGTTATATGCAGCGATGCAGTAAGATTTCTTGAAGAAACAGATAAAGGGGTTGGCATCATCTTCTTTGATCCGCCTTATAAATCAGATTTGTTTGAAAAGGTCATGGCAGTTTTTGATAAAAAAGAGATACTTAATAATAATGGTATATTGATTATTGAACATCACAGCAAAACCTCTTTGATAGAGGAAACAAATTGCCTGATTTTGTTAAAGAAATATAAATATGGCGATACAACCCTATCACTCTATAAAAAAAGGAGGCTAAGATGAAAAAAAATATTGCAGTATATCCTGGAACATTTGACCCAATCACGAACGGCCACATTGATTTAATTAAAAGAAGCCTCGGCATATTTGATGAGGTGATTATAGCATTAGCGCCTAATCCAAAAAAAATACCTCTTTTTACACCAGATGAAAGGTTAGGGATGATAAAAACAGCGACAAAGGGATTACAAAATGTGAAGATTGATATCTTTAATGGCCTTCTTGTTGATTATGCAAAAAAGAAAAAGGCAAATGCAATAATAAGAGGATTAAGGGCGGTGTCTGATTTTGAATATGAATTTCAGATGGCTCTTATGAACAGAAGGCTTGATAATAAAATTGAGACTGTGTTTTTAATGCCAAGCGAGGAGTATTCATATCTGACGTCAAGCATAATTAAGGAGATTGCTGCATTTAAAGGCTCTGTAAACGGCCTTGTTCCAAAGATAGTCGCTAAAAAACTAAATAAAAAATTTGAATAAGGAGGATTGCTGTAAATGACTTTAGCAAAAAGGGTTTCTAAATTAAAACCTTCTCCAACGCTTGCGATTGATGCAAAGGCAAAGGCAATGATTGCACAAGGGATGGATGTAGTAAATTTTGGCGTTGGGGAGCCTGATTTTGACACACCTGAAAATGTTAAGGCTGCTGCCATAAAAGCCATTAATAATGGCTTTACAAAATATACGGCTGTTGGCGGCACAGATGAATTAAAAGAGGCGATAATAAAAAAGATGCAGGGTGATAATAACCTTGCCTATTCCAAAAATCAGATTATTGTCTCCTGCGGTGCAAAGCACAGTCTGTATAATATTGCACAGGTCTTGTTTGACAGAGGCGATGAGATTGTAATTCCAGCGCCCTACTGGGTCTCATATCCTGACCAGGTTATATTAAATAATGCAAAGCCTGTTATCCTTAATACAAAAGAAGAAAATAATTTTATGTTAAGCACAAAGGAGTTAAAAAAGAAGATTACTAAAAAAACCAAAGCGATTATATTAAACTCTCCTTCTAATCCAACAGGCTCTGCTTATGATAAGGATATATTAGAAGAGATAGCTGAGATTGCTGTTAAGAAAAAGATATTTATTATCTCTGATGAGATTTACGAGAAGATTATATATGACGGTTTTATGCATGTAAGCATTGCCTCTTTGAATGAAAAGGTTAAAAATCTGACGATAGTTGTCAACGGCTTATCAAAGTCGCACTCCATGACAGGATGGCGAATAGGTTATGCTGCAGGGCCAGATGAAATCATATCAGCAATGAACAAGGTCCAGAGCCAGAGCACATCAAATCCAGCATCCATCAGCCAGAAGGCAGCAGTTGAGGCATTAAAAGGACCGCAGGATTTTATTAAAACAATGGTAGATGAATTTGATAAGAGAAGAAGATATATCGTAGAGCGGCTGAATAAGATAGAAGGTATCGCCTGCCAGATGCCAAAGGGCGCTTTTTATGCATTTCCAAATATATCCAAGCTATTTGGAAAAAGTTATAATGGCAAAAAGATAAAAGACTCTTCTGACCTTGCTAATTATCTTCTTGATAAAGCACAGGCAGCAGTTGTAGCAGGTGATGCCTTTGGCGCAGATGATTATATAAGATTCTCTTACGCAACATCTATAGAAAATATCAAAAATGGCATTGACAGGATAGAGGCTGCGATCAATTCCCTTGACTGAAAGCAGAAAAAACAGATATAATAACTTGAAAATCAAGCTTTGCTAATGGAGGTTTTTCAAAATGCCGATATACGAATATAAGTGTAAAGACTGCGGCCATGCCTTTGAGATAATTCAGAAGGTTGATGAAGCGCCAAAGGCAGTATGCAATGAGTGCAATGGCGAACTTTATAAAGTAATTTCTACATCAGGACTAATATTTAAAGGCAGCGGCTGGTATATTACAGACTATTCAAATAAATTAAAAGATTCCAAAAAAGAAAGCTCTAATTCTAAAGCAGCAGAAACAAAAAAGACAGAATCACCTGCAAAAACTGAAACTGTTAAATCTGGAAGCTGACTGGATAGGCCAATGAAACGAATAAATGTCCATATACCCTATCCTAAGTTGATTGAAAACATAAAATTGGTAAATGATAAAAGGCTTGACTTAGAGATATATTTTAATTCACATACCTTAGATTCAGCAAAAACTGATGACTATAAAAGGCTCAAAGAGGAGCTTAATTACAGCCCAAGATTCACCTTTCACGCCCCTTTTATTGACCTTGCCCCTGGCGCTATTGATAAACGGGTCAGGGAAATCACATTAGCGCGCTTTTTTCACCTGTTTGAGATAGCAGAAATTTACAAACCAGAGGTGATTGTATTCCATCCGGGCTATGATAAATGGAGATACAATGGCTATACAGATATCTGGTTAAAAAACAGCGTTGATACATGGAAAAGCGTATTAGAAAAGGCGGAGAAATTAAGTATCAAAGTGGCAATTGAAAATATTTTTGAAGAAGCGCCTGAGACATTAAGAATGCTTGTTAAAGAAATAAACTCCCCAAATCTTGGCATCTGCTTTGACACAGGTCATTTTAATCTCTTTTCAAAGGTTCCATTAGAAAGTTGGTTTGAGGAAATTGGAGATAATATTGTAGAGGTGCACCTTCACGACAACACTGGCAAAAACGATGACCACCTTGGTATTGGTGATGGAACCATTAACTTTGACCTTTTCTTTACACTCCTAAAAAAATCAAAATCAGAGCCTCTTCTGACCATTGAAGGCCACTCCAAAGAGGCAATTGAGAAAAGCCTGATAAATATCCAGAAGTACCTATAGCATCAGGTTGGGTTACAAATCAAAAGAAAGCTGACACAAGTTATAGTATTTATAAGTTGCTCTGTTTTTAGTCTAAGATGTGCTTTAATGGATTTACTGGAATGTTATTTACATGAACCTCATAATGCAGGTGCGGGCCTGTGCTGTAGCCTGTGTTCCCGACATAGCCAATTACCTGGCCTCTTTTTATCCTCTGACCTGCTGTTACCTTTGTCTTTGAAAGATGGCCGTAGCTTGTAACATAGCCATAACCGTGGTCAATCTTAATAGTTTTTCCAAGCCCTGCCTCAAAGCCTTCCTTAACCACAATACCGGCTGCAGGCGCAATTATAGGCGTATCACTCCTTGCAGCAATGTCTATGCCCTTGTGCATCTGATAGCTTCCTGTAAATGGTGATACCCTATTTCCAAACCCAGAGGTGAGCCAGCCTTTAACAGGCCAGATAGAGGGGGTTGATGCCCACATAGAGCTTTTTTCTTTCATAAAGTCTGAAAGCTCCTGAAAGCTAACCTCCTGTTTTAAGGCATCTGATTTCAACCTGGTCATTTCATCATGCATCTTTGCCAATGCCTCTTCATGCATTTTCTCATCAGCAGAGGCAAGGCTGCTGCCAAGCTCTATCTCTTTCTGACCGCCCATACCAAGCACCTGTGTATTATTATTCTTTTTGTCAGCAGCATCTAAATTTGTGATTACCCTTAATTTTGTATCTAATTCATTCAGACGGGACATCTGCTTTTTTAATTCATCCACAGTAGAGGCAAAGGTCTGTATCTGCAGTTTCTGGGATTTCGTCACCTTTCTTAAGGACTCAAGCTCCCATACCTTGCCAGCCATTACAATATAACTGCCGCCCATAAAGAGGAATAGTAAAACCAAGAAAGCTGATGCAGCTATTATAGTATTTAACGCTCGTTTTGTAAGGATAAAACGGTAAGGCTTATCTTTTGGATTAGGTAGTATAAGTATAGTATATGATTTCTTTAATTTCATAAAAAACTATCCATTATTGTTGTTACTTAAAGGATACTATCCCATTTAGTTTGACTATACTCTAATTAAATACCATACATCAGCTACTTTGTCAAGTATTTTTTCTTTCAGAACTCATTGGTATATTTAGATTATTAAGCGGGCATACATCACAGAGCGGTTTTTTCTTGCAAAAGTCTTTTGCCGTCTTTACTATCAGGGCATGATATTCATTAAATAAATTCACATCTTCTGGCAAATTATCCATAAAGAGCCTCTGTAAAGGGTGATAAGCAATCCCATCGGTTATTATATTATGCCTTTGTAAAATCCTTTTAGTATATGCATCTATTACAAATATAGGGTAATTTCCAGCATAAAGGAGAATAGAATCAGCAGTTTCTGGTCCAATTCCATTAATTTTCAAGAGTTTTTCCCTTAACTTTGGCAAATTAGTCTTAAACATCTTCTCAAGGCTTCCATTGTATTCATTAAATAAAAAATTCAGAAATTCTTTTAGTCTATTTGCCTTGATATTATAATAACCTGACGGCCTGATTAATCTCGCTAATTTAGGCATGGATAGCGAATACAGTGATTCTGGCATTAGATAACCCTCCTTCTTAAGATTATCTATCGCCTTTGTTACATTACCCCATGCAGTATTTTGAGTAAGGATTGCGCCTACTATTACCTCAAATGGTGTCTCACCAGGCCACCAGTGCTGTGGGCCGAATTCACGATATAATATTTTATGTATATCAAGGAGTGATTTCTTTAATGACCCTTTGTTACTTCTTTTACCCACTTAATATAATCCTTTGAACCTTCTATTATCGGTAATGCTATTACCTCTGGAACTGTATAGCTATGGAGTGATTTAACCCTCTTGATTATTTTATCAATCAGTTTTTTTGGGTCTTGATTATCATCAGCGCCTCTTTTTCATTACAAACCTTATCCTGCCAGTAAAAAATAGACTCTACCTGAGATATAATATTTGCACATGCAATAAGCTTCTCTTCAACAAGGGTATTGCCTATCTTTCTCGCCTCATCAATGGAAGAGGTGGTAACAAATATAACAACCGTCTCTGACAATTATACCCTTTCCTTCATTACTGTAGGCGTTATGAAGATAAGCAATTCATTCTGCTCATCAACTACACCCTCCTTTTTAAACAGCCAGCCGAGGATAGGTATCTTTGAAAGCAATGGAACTCCTGCCACTGAATCCTGCACCTCTTTTGTATAGATGCCGCCGATTACTATGGTATCGCCATTCCTGATTATCATATCAGTAATGGCATTCTTTTTAATTATAGTTGGTATGTTATCCACCTGCCTTGTCCAGTCAGGCTCTGCCTTTTCTGCCTTTATATTCATTACAATCTGGTCATCTGATGTAATATGAGGCGTTACTGTAAGGGATAGCGATGCATTAATAATCCTGATCTCTGTAGAGGTTACACCTGATACTGTTGTAAGCACCTTTATAGGTATGTCCCTTCCGCTTGATATCTTTGCCTCTTTATTATCAAGTGTCAATATCTTTGGATTTGAGAGAATCTTCCCCTTGCCAGTGCTCTCCATTGCTGACAATTGCAGGTCAAGGCCAAGATTGCTTTTTACTAAAGAGAATCCAATAGCGCCGCCGCTTCCAAGACCTACTGCAGCAGGCAGATTTACTAAGAAGCCCGTATTACCTATTCCAATACCTCCTGTTAATGGTGTATATGTAGTATCTGTTGAACTCGCCTTTGTCCCACCGCCTGAAAGCATATAACTCCCGGTAGTTCTGCCTCTTGAGGTAATATTCCCCGAATAGTCGCTGCCCCACTGAACCCCAAGCTCGCGGGAATAACCTGACCTTGCCTCAACAATCCTTGCCTCAATCATTACCTGCGGTGTCTTTGTATCAAGGCCTTTAATAAGATTGCTTATCCTCGTCACATTTTCTGCCACATCTTTTATAATTATTGCATTTGTCCTCTGGTCTATTGTAATCTTTCCCTTGCTGCTCAACATATTTTTCAGATTTTCTGACACCTCTTTGGCATTTGCAAAATCAACAGGAATCTTCTTTGTAACAAGCCCCTCCTCCCCCTCTCCAAAGGGCGAGGCAACAATCATCATTATATTGCCTTCACGGTTATAGGTAAGATTATTTACCCTCAGTATTGTGTCAATGGCATCCATTAATTTTACTTTATTAAAGCTTAAGGTGACCTTCCCTGAAATCTTCTCACTAATAATTATATTCAGGTTATTCTCCTGGCCAAGCGACCTTAAGACATCCTTTAAATCTGCATCCCTGAATTCCATTGTGTATAAGGGCTCTGCCTTTTTAACACCTGCATCATTATTTTCCTTTTCTATTGATATTGTTTTTTGTTCAGCCCCATAAGCATTAGAGCAGGCAAGCGCTAAGATTACCATGCTTATTTTAAAAATATATTTCAGGGTATTCATATATTCTCCTAACAATCAGAGGGTTATTAAAACTAAAATTCTCTAAGGAGCTGAAGAAAATTTTTCCACCATCAGCTCTATCCTCTCATCCCCGTCTGATAATATTACCCTATCTGCTAAAATCTCTATAAGCCTTTTGCCGGCAATGGCATCCCCTTTTCTCATTATCCTGTTATTTATTATGGCAATGCCGCTGCCCTTTCTGTGTATCACGCCATTTAGGGTCATCCCGTCTATTTTTGAAGCCCCTTCCTTTCCCTTTTGCATACCAGGCACAAAAAACGGGTCGCTTCCCCATTTATAGCGCGATTCGTTCTTTTCCAGGCCATTCAGATTTACATCTAAAAGAGATTTATCTTCATTCTTCTCAGAGGCAGCAACAGCGTCTTTCTGGCAGGCTGTAAATATCAAGGCAATTATCAAAAGATTTTTAACAATACCGTTCATATTTTATTCCTTCACGATATAGGTAACAGCCTCAACCCGGGCAGCAGCCTGCGGGCTCATAGACGGGTTGGATTCAATTTTTATATCATTTATTACCACGCCCCTCGGAAGCTCCTCAAGGGTCTTTATATATTCACCAAGCTGCTGATACCTTGCCTTCAAATCCATGCTGAGTTTTAATTCAAAATATCTTCCTTTGTCCTCAACAAGTACTGGTTTGATGGCTATAAAATCCACCTTTGCAACCCTTGCCAGCCTTGTAAACTCCTCCAATAAAGATGAGAGCTTGCTGGCATCACCCCTGTATTCCCTTTTATCAGACACTGCAGACTCTGTTCCCCTTTTCTTTAATTCATTAATCTTTGCTGCTGCCTCTGAAAGCTGGGCGCTAAAGGCCTTAATCTCATTATTTATTGTTGTAATCTCTTCGCGTAATCTGCTGTATTCCGCACTCTTTGAAAGATAAAGCATCTGATAAAACACAAAGTACAGCAAAAAAGCCAGAGTGCCCGCCGCTATCAGCTTTTCCCTTAAATTCAGTTTTGAAATGTCCAGTTTCAATAAATATACATTCTCCATACATTATGATGCCTTTTTTAAATCTGCAATTACATCAAAGCTTATTACTGTCCTCCCTGACGCCTCGCCCTGCAGGGCATAACTAAGGCTTACATTAGTAAATGAATCAGACCTTTCAAGGGCTGCTATAAAATTTGTCAAATCAGCATGGCTTGAAGCATTGCCTGCAAAACGTATCTCCTTTATCTCAGTATCCTTTTTTTTCCTGCTCTCAATCGTTGTAAGCAAGATATCAGCAGAAACAAGAAAACTGACCTCTCTTAGCACAGGCGACCATATAATCTTTCCTTTAACTGCATCTTTTAAATTCAGCGGCTCTGAACCCTTATCTTTTACAGTACCGGCCTTTGCAGTAAGGCTGTTTACTTCAGACAGCATTACTGAAAGCTCTTTGTTTATATTGTCTCTCTTGACAGTAAGCTGGTCTTTCTCAGCCTTCAATGTTCTAACCTTATAAAACAACGTGCCGTAGAGCAGGGCAAATATAACAAACACACCTGCTATCCCTAAAGCAACTATAAGCTCCTTTGACAGCATCCCCCTTTTTTCTATTTCAGCAGGTATCAGATTTATGTAATCCTTCATCAAATCCCCTTTTATAATTGATTACACAGATTTTAGAAAAGCGATTACACAGATTAAAGTTTTCTTCATTTGCTTAAAATCTGCGTAATCTGCCTTTTTAATCTGCGTAATCATTTTTCACCTACCTTAAAAGGCCAAGCGCTGTGCCGGCAGCAGTTGAAAATCTTGGTGTAATTCCTTCCATGCTGCGAAATGTTTCTTTGTTATAAGCAATATTGAAAAAGGGATTATCAATAACAACAGGTGCGTCAAAAAAGGCTGCAAGATAATCCTTTAGATTAGGTGTTAAAGCTGCGCCGCCTGATAATATTATTTTTTGCATAGTGCCTTCTCTGAATTGTGCCCTGTAAAAATCAATAGAGCGCTGAATCTCCAATATAAAACTGTCTACAACGGATTTTACCGCCTCTCCGCTTTTCTCTTCAATATTTGCCTCGCCTGCCTCTGTTGTCTGCGTTGCTGCTAACAGCCTGACTCCCATCTCCTTTTTTAATGACTCTGCCTCATTCAAACTTATATGTCCCCTCTCTGCTATCGCCTTTGTAATATTGCTGCCGCCCATGTATATATTTCGTGTAAATTTGAGAACACCCTTCATTGAGACATTTATATCCATCTTTCCTGCACCGATATCTACATACACAATATTCCCTTCATACGACTTGTAATTTCTCTTAACAATATTCAGAAGAGAGAGCGGGTTAACTGTCAACAAGCTTATCTGAATGCCTAATTTTTTAAAGAGCGCCATATTGCCAAAAACTGTGTTCTTTTCAACTGCAACTACCAATATCTCATATTTTCTGATATTCCTGTCATCAATCTCCCCCATTACCAAAAAATCAATTATCATGCCCTCCATAGGCAGATTAATAATCTTACCCGCCTCCCATTTTACAGCCTCTGATAGTTCATCCTTAGGCATCTTTGGAAGGGTCAAATATCTTATTGTCGGAGTATAGCCTGTAAAAACAACGCCTATCCTTTCTTTCCTTATCCCTGCCTCATCAAGCAGGCTCTTCAGCGCATCTTCTGCTTTATCCTCTGAACTCTCCTTTGCAAGCTCTGCAAGCCCTGCATAACTTAGCCTGACACTTCTTGAAGAACCCTCAAGCCGCACCACCTTTATTGATGCATTGCCTATATCTATCCCCACTACAGACCTTCTAAACAGGGGAAAACCGAGTCCGAACCCCAAAAACACCTCCATTGGATGTATTGCATAATTTAACTATATTTTTACGCCTAACTATAGTTTAGCATAAACCTTTCAAAAATCAAGTTTTATCCCCTTAATTCTTAAGGCCGAGATAGAACATGATAATGCTTGCAACAATCAGGATAACTCCAACTGCAATCCTGTTTTTAAGAAATGATTCGTCAGTCTTTGAGATTACCTGGCTTGCCTTCTTATTCATCTTTTTCAGCGCCTGCGGTGAGAATAGGAAGAGTAGGCCGAATATTAAGGCAATTACAGCAATTAATATTATTATTATGACCATCTTGACACCTCCTGTTATTAGTTTATATTCCTGCCGCTTCCTTACCCAATGGCTTTTTATTTAAATTATACTTGTCTAACCTGTATCTAAAAGACCTGAAATTCAAGTGCAGTAGCTTGGCAGCATCCTTTTTTATCCAATTAGTTTTTTCAAGCGCATTTATGAGCAATTCCTTTTCTATATCCCCTATTAGCCCCTCTAAATCTAAACCTTCCGGGGGTATATTAACAGGCACTGCAGAAGAGCTCCTGCTGCTGTTTCTTAATATATCTGGAAGGCATTCAGGGGTGATAATCTCGCTGTTGCTCAATGCAACAGCCCTTTCAATTACATTTTCAAGCTCCCTGACATTTCCCCTCCATTCATAATTACGAAACAATTCCATTGTAGTTTGTGAAAACCCTTTTACATTTTTATTTAAAGCCTTATTGAATTTATTAAGAAAATGGTCTGCTAACAAAGGGATATCATCAGCCCTTTCTCTTAATGGCGGCAGTGTAATCGGGATTACATTAAGCCTGTAGTACAAGTCTTCTCTGAATTTACCCTCTGCAACTGCCTTGGAAAGGTCTCTGTTTGTTGCTGTAATAATCCGCACATCTACCTTTATCTCCTTTGTGCCGCCAACCCTTTTAAACTCCTTATCCTGTAGTACCCTGAGAAGCTTTACCTGAATTGCAGGAGAGGTCTCGCCGATTTCATCTAAGAATATTGTGCCTCCGTTTGCAACCTCAAAAAGGCCTTCTTTATTAAATACTGCGCCTGTAAAAGAACCCTTCATGTGGCCGAATAGCTCGCTTTCCAGCAATCCCTCTGGCAGTGCCCCGCAGTTTATAGTAACAAATGGTTTCTCCTTTTTTCTGCTGTTAAAGTGTATTGCCCTTGCAATCAGCTCTTTTCCGGTGCCGCTCTCTCCGTAAATAAGGATATTGCTCATGCTGTCTGAAACCTTTCTTACCAGCTCAAAGACCTTCTCTATCTTCTCGCTTCTGCCAACAATATTATCAAAGACCGCCCTGTCTTTTAGCTCCTTCTTTAACAGTATATTCTCTGCGCTTAATCTCCGCTTCTCAAGGGCCTTTTTGATCCTTATCTTCATTTCATCGTTTTGAAATGGTTTTGTTATATAATCATAGGCGCCTTCCTTCATTGCCTCCACAGTCGTTTCAGTAGAGGCAAAGGCAGTAATCACTATAACTACTGTGTCTGGCGAAAGCTCTTTAACTGTTTTTAAAACCTGCAGGCCGTCTACCTTTGGCATCTTCAGGTCAGTTATCACAAGATCAAATATATCCTTGTGTAAGATATTGACAGCCTCTTCGCCGTCAACAGCAGTTGTAACATCATATCCTGCCTTTTTCAGCATTATAGAGAGAAAATCCCTCATGCTTCTCTCATCATCAACAACTAATATCTTATCCACAAAAGACCTCCGATTATCTTTTTATTATGTCTTTGCTATACAAATGGTAAATGAATAATAAATCTGCTGCCTTCATTTAATTTGCTCTCAACCTTAATCTCTCCCTTATGGTCCTCAATAATCCTGTGTACAATTGCAAGACCGAGACCTGAACCCTTATCCTTGGTAGTAAAGAACGGATAAAATATCTTATCCTTAACAACAGGGTTTATACCATTACCAGTGTCCTTAAATGTGATCTCAATATAGTCTTTATCAGAATCGCCATAACTCCTGCCTTTCTTAACCCTTTTCTTTGAGGCAATTATTAATTCGCCTCCGTCAGACATTGCCTGAACTGCATTAATGGATAAATTCCAGAAAACCTGGCTCATCTGATTTGGGTCAACCTCTGTTACCAGTCTTTTGCCTTCAAGATTAGCGGCAATTTTTATCTTCTTCTGGTATTCCCTGCTGTTTCGCAGAAGAGTTACTGTATCGTTTAATAGCCTGTTTATATCGCATCTCTTTTTATTCAAAGGTGTCGGCCTGGCATAGGTAAGGAAATCAGATATTATCCTGTTCAGCTTTTCTGTCTCCCGCAGTGCAATCTCAAGAAGCTTTTTATTCTCTCCGCTCAGCGAGGATTCACTTTTTAATATTTGCATTGAGCCGCTTAAGGACGCAAGCGGATTCCTTATCTCATGCGCCATCCCAGCAGCTAATTCTCCCACCATTGCAAGCTTCTCCTTCTTTTTTATATCATCCTCCATCTCCTTGATTTTTGTCAGGTCCTGAAATATTCCTATTGCGCCAGTTGTATCGCCCGACTCGTTCTTTAATGATGATATAGTAATGCCAAGGGCTAATTTAGCGCCGTCTTTTTTTACATAGTTCCCTTCAAATCTGAATGGTATGCGCAGCATCTCCAATTTGCTGAACACAGACCTTATCTCTTCTAAATTAAATATCTCGTGCCATATCTTCCCCTTAACGTCTTCAAAGAAATAACCGGTTATATCCTCTGCTGCCCTGTTAAATGATGTAATATGGCCTTTTAAGTCAGTAGTAAGAAGGCCGCTGCTCATGCTCTGGGCAACATTTTTATAAAAGGTCTGGAGCTCAACAAGGTCAGTATCCTTCTCCTTTAATATTTCACCTGTCTGCCTCAGGCTTTCAGCAAGACCTCCGCTCAAAAAGGCAACTACAAAGAAAAAGAGAACATGGAGGAAGACCTTATAGAATATCTCAGCAGGCGAAAACACAGAAGGATGAATAACTTCAAAAAGGCCGTAATACTGCATATCAATCAGCCCGCCGTACAGGATGCTGCTGATACCTGCTATAACATAGCCTCCCCTTCTATACAGGATTATACTTGCATAGATTATAGTTATAATATAGGTAAAAGAAAAACTGCTCTCAATGCCTCCTGTGATATAAACCAAGACAGTTTCAATTATCAGGTCGCCGATAAGCTGTATATAGGCAAATAGCTCTAAATTACTAACCCTGTTAATCAAAAGGGCATAAATTATCGTAATAAGATAAACAGATACTACAAGGAGATAAAAGGTGGGTATTTCTTTGCTTCCAAATCTAATTTGAAAAAGTATTGATGAAATCAGGAACAGTGTAACCAAAACTATCCTTAATATCATCAATACCTTAAGTTTCTTTAGTATCTCCTTTCCTTCTGAAATATTATATATCATCAAGTTATTTACCAGCTACTAATGAAGCCATCTGGAATATCGGGAGATACATGGCAATTACTATAAAACCAATCACAACACCAAGAAAGACCATCAGCATTGGCTCCAACATAGATGTTAATGTTGCGACTGCAGTATCAACCTCTTCATCGTAAAAGTCAGCAATTTTGGAAAGCATTGCATCCAGGGCGCCTGTCGCCTCTCCAACTGATATCATCTGAACCACCATTGGCGGAAATACAGTTGTCTTTCCTAATGGCTCAGAAATAGTCTTTCCTTCGCTAATACTTTGCCTGGTATTCATTAATGCCTCTTCAACAACCTTATTTCCAGCTGTCCTTGATACAATCTCAAGGCCTTCCAAAATTGGCACTCCACTGCTTAGCAGTGTGCTCATTGTCCTTGCAAACTTTGCAACTGCAACTTTTCTAATAAGAATGCCGATGACAGGTGCTTTCAACAAAAGAGCATCTATTATTCTCTTACCCTTCTCACTCTTGTAAAAGTATCTTAATCCTACAATTATAAGTATAATCGCTATAATTATGAAAATTATGTTAGCTTTTAGCACATAGCTCAGCCCTACTACTAATCTTGTAGGCAATGGCAGAGTACCTTTCATACTGGTAAACATCTGGGAAAATATAGGTATAACCCATATCATGAGTATTGCTACTACAATAACAGCCACAGAAACAATGACTGCTGGATATACAAGGGCTGATTTGACCTTGGATTTTAATTTCATTGCCTTCTCAATATAAGCAGCAAGCCTGTTTAATATTGTATCCAGAATACCGCCAGCCTCTCCTGCAGCCACCATATTTACATACAGGTCATTAAATACCTTCGGATGCTTTTTTAAAGCATCCGTAAATGTGGCACCTGACTCAACATCCTGCCTTATATCTTTTAATGCTGAGGACATGGACTTGTTTTCTGATTGTGTTGACAGAATTTCAAGGCACTGAACCAGCGGAAGCCCTGCATCAATCATTGTTGCAAACTGTCTCGTAAAAACAGCTAAATCCTTATCCTTAACCCTCCCGCCTATTCCTGGTATAGATATCTTTATATCAGTTGCTGCCTGCTGGACAGAGGTGACAAGTATATTCTGCTTTCTTAATAAGGCGATTACATCTTCCTTATTCTTAGCAGCAAGAACGCCTTTTTGCATTGTCCCCTGTCTTGTTTTTCCAGTCCATTTAAAATTAGCCATTGATAGCTCTCCTTATCTTTTACCAGTTCCCTCTTTTAGATTATATTCCTTCTGACCATGTCCTTGTGAAGGAGGTATGACCCCGCCCCTGTTTATCATAGCAATCAATTCCTCTGGCACGCTTGAC
>JAHFEP010000135.1 GCA_023248415.1 Nitrospirota bacterium | reverse complement strand
ACAAAGGAGGCGCTTATGGAGCTATTAGAAGCTATTAAAACAAGGAGAAGCGTAAGAAGATTCGCTGACAAACCAGTGGAGGAGGCAAAACTCAAAAAAATACTTGAGGCAGTACAACAGTCCCCTTCATGGGCAAATTTTCAATGCTGGAGGTTCATAGTTGTAAAAGATAAGAGTATTAGAGAAAAACTCAGCGAGTTGTCTTATGTTGAATCCTTTTTTGCCCCATTGGGCTACAAGTCCAATCCTTCAAGAAAAGGCATTGCAGAGGCGCCTGTTGCTATTGTTGCGTGTGCTGACCCTGCACAGTCTGGCACGCTCTGGAATCAGAATTATTACCTGACGGATATTGGAATTGCATCGCAGGACTTAATGCTTGCAGCCCATAGCCTTGGGCTTGGAACAGTCTTTGTAGGTGTTTTTGACGAGGAAAAAATAAGGAGCCTGCTCAATATTCCGTCTAATATACGGGTTGTCGGAATTTTTCCAATCGGCTATCCTATGGAAGACAAGACCAAAGGACTTTCAAGAAAACCGCTTAATGAGATTGCCTTTGATGGAGAGTGGGGAAAGGGGGTGTCAATTTAATAATCCCCCTATATCCCCCTTTAATAAAGGGGGAATAGAGATTGCTTCGTTACACTCGCAATGACTAATGGAACAATATTTAATACTTTTACAAAAGGAGGCTTCAATTATGTCAGACAATATCAAAAATGAAATCTTAAATTACCTAAAAAACCATCTTTACGGAAACCTTGCATCAATAAACTCAAACGACCCAAAACAGCCGCATGTATCTACTGTAGTTTATGTTAATGATGGGTTTACCATCTATTTTGGCACATCATGCAAAACCATTAAGTTTGCCAATATAGAGAAAAACAACTATGTCGCTCTCACCATAGACGAGGATACCAAAACGGACTGGATGAAGATAACCGGACTCCAGATCGAAGGCAAGGCGTCACCAATAAAGGAAGAAGACATACCTTCCGTATTCAGGATTTACTCAGATAAATTTCCGGTTATAAAGAGTTTTCCGCCAAATCCAGATTCCCGCTTCTTAAAAATAACACCAAAAAAGATATGGCTGATTGATTATACAAAAGGCTTCGGCCACAGGGAGTATCTGGAGTTATAACGAAACCAATTTTTATACACGAAGAGACATATAAAATGTTAACAAAAGTGCCCTCCGGGAGTCTGTATGTAGCTAATCATGGCTGGCTTGTGAGTCGTTTTCATTTTTCCTTTGCCGAGTATTACAACCCTGACAATATGAACTTTGGATCTCTGCGGGTTTTAAACGACGACCTTGTACAGCCAGCCACTGGTTTTGGCACTCATCCGCATAATAATATGGAAATCGTTTCTTACTGTGTTTCAGGCGAGCTGACCCATAGAGACAGTATGGGTTACAAGGAGACCCTTACCCGCGGCGATGTGCAATATATGAGCGCCGGCACGGGATTAACCCACTCTGAGATGAATGAATCAAAGGGCAAAATTCTGCGTTTTCTACAGATATGGATTTTGCCTGCAAGTAGCGGTTTAAAGACCCAATACGGCTCTAAGAAATATAAGAAGGCAGACCGTCATAACAAACTGCTCCACGTTGTTACCGGGGGAGATGCTGATGGCGTTATTAAGATTCATCAGGATGTAAACATTTATGTCTCAGAGGTTGACAGCGGAAAAACAGTTGATTTATTAATTAAACAAGGCAGACAAGCCTATTTAGTTTGCATAGAAGGCTCCTTGAGTATGGGAGGAGTAGAGCTTAAAGAACGTGATGCAGTTAAGATTATAGGCAAAGAAGAACTCTCAATTTCCACTGCGACCGGCGCTCATTTCCTTGCTATTGAGCTGGCTGGCGATTAAGGATTTGTTAATCTAAATAAAAATTGCGGGTGCTTGTCTAAAAACTAAATTGCTACCCTGATTATCGTCTTCACATTCCCGCGAACATTAAAGTCGCCGATAACTTCAAGGGATTTTGGCTTGAGCTTTGATTTTAAATCATCAAATATCTTATTAGTTACAGCCTCGTGGGAGATGTGTTTATCCCTGTAACTGTTAAAATAAAGCTTTAATGATTTTAATTCCACAATATATTTCGCAGGGACATAGTTTATCTTAATCGTAGCAAAGTCAGGATAGCCTGAACGTGGACAGAGGCAGGTAAACTCCGGGAAGCTGATTTCAATATTATAATCCCTGTCCTGACAGGAATTCTCCCATATCTCAAGCTTAGCCTTCTTTATTGCCCTTTCACCATATTTCATAATTGAATTATAACACAGAAATTGTCTTTTTTATCTTGAAATTTTAGGATTATTATATTATCTTATATTAAAATTATTTGGAGGTTAAAATGGAAAAGGCAGAAATAATAAAATTACTAAACGAGGACATTACAGGCGAGATTGAGGCAATACTGATTTACATGAGAAACTCCTTTGTTACAGAAAACTGCCCGCCGAGCAGAAAAATGGAGGAGGTGGCAAAGGACGAGATGCGGCATACAGAGTGGCTTGCAGAGTTGATTGTAGACTTAGGCGGCACACCATCCATGGAGCACAAGGCGCTGAACTTTGGCAAAGAAGGCGCTGAGGGATTTTTAACACGGTTGATTGGCCTTGAAGAAGGGGCAATTGCCCAATACAAAGACCACATAAAAAAAATATCCGATGAAGAAATAACAAAAAAGCTAAAACATATACTGGAAGAGGAAGAGGGGCATCTAAAGGAATTTAAGGAGCATCTGGAGAAGCTAAAAAAATAGATTATATCCCCAGCCTTTTGTGTATTACTTCATCAATGCCAGGGACAACTACAACAGGGCATACATTACCTTTGCCCAATTCCTTCAGGACGCTCTCTGTAACGCTTCCAAGGAGCCTTTTTGCTGTAAGGTGTTTGCCGCTTGCGCCAATTGCAATGAGGGATGCATCCCTTTCTCTTGCAAGTTTTATTATCTCGTCAGGCGGCTCGCCTGTTTTTACTATCCCTTCAATATCTGTATTCTTTTCCTTTCCGATTTCATTTGCCTTTTCAATATTCTTTTTTGCCTCTTCTGTCATCTCCTCTTCCAATTTTTTGTAAGCGCTTATCCAGTGGGTAAAACGTGCAACGCTCTTAACGCTGATTGCAAGAATCTTTGCATTAAGACTTTTTGCAAGGTCAATGGAATATCTAAGGGCATGCCGGGATGGAACAGAGCCGTCAAAAGCAACAAGTATCTTCCCGTCTTTAATATGCTTGCATTCACCGCAGGAAATAATCATAACAGGGCACGGCATTGACTTGCTTACCTCGTCAACAAGAAGGTAGGCAACGCTGCCTAAAACCCTTCTTGCTGTCATACCCCTTCCAGCGTGGCCTGCGCCTACAAGGACTACATCATTATCTTCCTTTGCATATTTTATAATCTCTTCACTTGGGTCGCCCTTTTTAATTACGGTCTCTATCTCAACACCAAAATTTTTAGCAATAGAAACAACCTGCCCAAGAAGCGCCTTTGCCTCATCCTCTGCCTGTTTCATCATCGCCTTTTTCACGCCAATCCATTCGCTTATCCTCGGCTCATTAATCACCCTGATTGCAGCCAGACCAAGACTAAGCTCCTTTGACAGCCTGAGAAAGTAATTAAGGGCGTCCATTGATGGTTTTGAACCATCAATTCCAATAAGTATCTTTTTCAATGGGCGCCCCCTCCTTTAAATAGGATTCCTACTGCAAAACCGCTTCCTATTGCAATCGCCACTGAGAGGATGCCGTAAATCATGCCATTATTTTTTGCAAGATTACTTACAAATGCCTCTACGCCGACCTTTTCAACCATAAGGGTTTCTGTATCATGCAATATAACCCTGCCGTTTCTTACAGCATAAACCTCAATATTGTATTTCCCTGTAGGAGCCTTTGGAGGCCAGTAAAAATATGTCTCAAACAACTTCTGTTTATAAATCTTAATATCGCCTTCTTTGATGCTGTACAGCCCCTCATCATTCTTTAATTTAATAAATTCATCAGTAAGCCTTTCCTCCGCACCATCTGCAATCTGTTTTTTTAATCCATGAAGGCCGATTCCCAGCTCCTCCTGCTTTTCTATAGAAAGGATGTCATTAATCACCCTTGTTGAATGCACCTTATACATGCTTGGGGCATTTTTAAAATGAATATCTTTTACATCCATCCAGAAAGGGCCAACCTTTCCCTTCATCTTCATTGTCAAAGATTCCTTTGGCGATGTAACGACTGCAATGATATCCGCATCCTTTGGGACCGCGCCATAAATCATCAGCCTCTCTCCATGATAGCTTGCAGTAATGTCTATCTCATCCTGAGGAAGCCTTGCAGCAAGCTCCTCTTTTGCATAAGAGTTAGCGCGAAGCAGGAGAAAACAGGTAATAAGCAAAAGTATAATTATCAGAGGCCTCATCTTTAGTGTCCTCCCTTATAGCTTAGAATATGCGCCGGCATTATCATTATGTCAAAGAGCATCTTTACAGCAACAAGGAGAACTGTTGTGGCAAGTATGATTTTTAACTGGTCGCTGCTTAATTTCCTGCCGAGCCTTGCCCCTATCTGCGCGCCAAATGAAGAGCCAAGAAGAAGGATTATTGCAAGAAATATATCAACATTATGATTAATAATAGACTGCATAAATGTAACATTGGCAGATGTAAAAAGTATCTGAAAAAGGCTTGTTCCTATAACAACATTCATAGGCATGCCAAGTCCGTATACCATTACAGGAATCAGGATAAAACCGCCTCCTACGCCCATGATTGCGGCAAGTATGCCGACTGCTACGCCAAGAATAACAGGTGCAAGAAGGGATGTCCTGACCCTTGACTTTTCAAACTCTATTTGGAAAGGGAGCTTCATCATCCATTTTTTCAATAAAGAAGGCTTTTCTATTTCTTCCTCTTTAGCCCCCTTTAATGCCCTGAGACTTTCCAAAAGCATGAATGCGCCGATTATCCCAAGGAATGTAACATAGAATACCTTTATAACAAAATCCACATTACCCATCTCCCTTAATATCTTAATAATCTGCGTCCCGAGTGTGCCGCCGATTATTCCGCCAATAAGCATATACACACCCATTTTTATATCAACATTCCCCTCTCTGTAATGTGCGTATGTCCCTGATGTTGAGGCAGCAACAATCTGATTGGCATCTGATGCAGCAGCAACAGTAGGAGGAATCCCAAACATCATTAAAAGCGGCGTAAGAAGAAAACCGCCTCCTACGCCAAAAAGCCCTGAAAGCAGACCAACTATGCCGCCAAGGCCGATTATTAGAAAAATATTTACGCTGACACCCGCTACTGGTAAAAAAATCTCCATCTTATAAAACTCCTTTCAAAAAAATATTCTATAATTACAAAAAATACATAAAAATTATTCCTTAGTCAATAAAAAACTCTCCCCTGTCTGAAGCACTCGGAATCTTTCCTTTGGAAGACCTGCCTTTGATACAGCCTCTGCGAGCCTCTTTGGCGGTTCATCAAATGGCTCTTCTGTAAGCTGTATTGCGCCCCAGTGGCTCCCAAGACCTGTCTTTGCCTTTATATCCAATAATGCCTGAACAGCCTCCTCAGGATTTATATGGTTCTGGCCAAGCACATCCCTCGGCTCGTAGCCGCCTATCGGAAGGATAGCAGCATCTATTGATGGAAAAAGCTCACCTGTCATTTTAAATACAGGGCCATAGCCTGTATCGCCGGCAAAGTATATTTTCTTTCCCTCTTTTTCGACAATATGCGCTGCCCAGAGGCTCTGCCTGTCATCAGACCACTTGCGCTTGCTCCAGTGCATCAAAGGGAGGGCTGTAATCTTTGCGTCTCCAATTGTTACCTGCTGTCCCCAGTCAAGCTCAACTACCTTTGTTACGCCCCTTTCATTAAACCACTTTTTAAGTCCAAGAGGAACAACATAAAGCGCTTTATTGCCCCAGTAGTTTACTGCGAGTTCATCCAAATGGTCATAGTGATTGTGAGATATGAGTATAACATCTACCCTTCCCACTTCTTCCATAGACGCTGCAGGCAGAACCTTCCGCTTCGGCCCAAACCATGAAAATGGCGATGCGCGTTTGCTGAAAAAAGGGTCTGTGAGCACAACAAAATCCTGCCATGCAATACGGTATGTTGCATGGCCGATAAATGTAAAACCAACCTCCCCCTTTTTTATCTCAGGAAACCCTGAAAAGGCAGGCTTCTTTGGACTGTTGAGATTTAACTGATGTTTAAATAATAATTTCGCAACAAAGCCTGTTGCAGGCCTCTTCCTTTCAACAGGCGAAGGCCATGGATTAAAAAATGTGCCGCCATTTTCGTGCTTAGGAAATAGGTGTATCTGCTCAACAGGAAATTTAGTTTTGTCTTCTGTTTCTGCTGACAGCATAGGCACTGAACCGCTATTGCATCCTGAAAATATAAATAATAAAGCTGCAATAAAAAATATCTTAAAATTGTCATTGCGAGCGATAGCGAAGCAATCTCCAATCATAACACTATACCTTACCTGCCTCTTCTTTTTCCAAAACAAGACATATATCAGACAGATTGCATCTTTTGCATTTCTCAGCAGACGGCACATTAGGGCATTCGCCTGAAATACCCATGTGGCACAAGGCAAAGTCGTATTTTACAGGGTCATCAGGGTCAAACATTTTTAGATTCTCTGTGAGCTCCTTTGCCATCCTCCAGTCAACACTCTTTCTCTCTGTAAGGCCGATATTTCTGCTGATTCTCGCAATATGCGTATCAAGAGGAATAATCAATTTTGACGGAGGAATGTCTCTCCAGATGCCAAAGTCCACACCATCTCCAGAGCGCACCATCCAGCGGAGGAACATGTTAAACCGCTTGCATGTGCTCCCCTTAACAGGAGATGGAAGGAACTGAAGAAGGCCAAATGGCCTTGTATCCTTTCCATAAACTGGTGATGTATTAATTTTCAAAAGGTAATCAACAAAGCCTGAGAGCGCAGGAACTACATCTTTATCCATAGGATTATAAAAACTCATAAAGAGTCTTTGTAATGAGCTATGTTCCTTAACGGCTTTGCCAAGGAGATATATCAGGCATACAATATCCTCACTCTTATTCATCCTGTATTTAATGTCTGAGAAAAGAGGGGCATCTTTTTTCAGGTCAAACTGGAGGATAAAATCATAAGGGCTTTTACCCATTACACTGAATATCCGCTCAAGCACTGGCTTGAACAAGGTTACCTTTCCGTATGCAAGCGATGAGGAGATAAGGCCAACGACCTCTATGTCCTCAGGTCTTTTATATCTGTGAGGAAACTCTATGGGGTCGCTATTGATGCGTTCTATGAGATTATAGCTTTTATAGAATCTGTCAAGGCTCTCTTTAAGCAGCAAGGTATTCTGCATAGAGGCATTATATACCCTCTGCCCTTTCTTTTCAACAGATGTCTTGAAAATGGGCAGGCATAAAACAACTTTCAAGTCATCGGCAACAAGAAAGGGAATTCGGAATATAATGGGCTGTGAAGGACACCTGATACACCCCGCCTGCCATAGCAGCAGTGGTATCTATTGACACATTTAGATAATAGGTTATTGCCCCTGATGCGCAATACTATTTTTTGATATACAGGTTGCCCTACTTTGTGGCAATAGTTTGCTAATATTCCAAGAGCAGACCCTATGATTCTCTTATTCTCAATGCTTACTTTTCTTGTAATAGGTTTTTTCTGCAACCTCAACGACGAAAATCCGCTGCATTGCATAGTTGTAATCTTTTTTCTATTTT
>JAHFEP010000134.1 GCA_023248415.1 Nitrospirota bacterium | reverse complement strand
TTACTGCTTCTTCCTTAAACTGACAATCATATTTCCTGTGTCCTTTGCTCTCTTGCATCTTACACCTCCAATGTTATATTGTAAACCTAACCCTTCGGTGTGTCCACTATTTCGGGGGAAGATCAAAGCGATGACTTTAGGAAGTGCAGTAAATGCGGGGTGGAGATATTTCCTTTTACCATAGTAGATGCATGTTATACTTTAAAAGAATTGATAGAAAGGTTATGAAGAAACTATTAAGAGTCTATTTTTAAAATGATAACTCAGGAAAAAATTTGACTGGGTAATTTTTGCCAATAGACAATATTGTCAACAAATGATTCATTATTTATGGTAAAATTAGATTAATGAATAAATATGAGAAGGTTTTGCTTAAAATACTTAGCGGGGCCTCTGATGCTAACATTCAATTTGAAGACTTGTGTAACCTGCTAGAAGGCTTGGGTTTTGAAAAGCGTATTAGAGGCAGCCATCATATCTTTAGAAGAGAAGGAGTAATAGAAAAAATAAATCTTCAACGAGAAGGTAATAAAGCAAAGCCTTATCAGGTAAAGCAGGTAAGAAATATTATTGTAAAATATAAACTTGGAGGGAATTATTAATGTATAAGTATGAGATTATAATTTACTGGAGCAATGAAGATGAGGCTTTTATCGCAGAAGTGCCTGAGCTTCCAGGATGCATGGCGCATGGGAAGAGACCAGAAGAGGCATTAAAAAATGCTAATGAGGCGATCCAATTATGGATTGACACAGCAAAGGAGTTTGGTGACCCTGTGCCAGAGCCAAAGGGAGAAAGATTGATATTTGCATAAACTAAAGATATTTAACGCATGTTCATGCGTTAAGAATGCCTTTATAAACTACTCAAAAAGCCTTTTATATTTGCCGCTCTTTTTCCAAATCCTCCTTTGGGATAAACTTAAGTGCAGCAGAGTTTATGCAGTATCTAAGTCCGGTGGGTTCAGGGCCGTCATTGAATACATGCCCAAGGTGGGAATCAGCATTTTTACTCCTAATTTCTGTTCTAACTGTAAAGAGGCTTCTGTCCTCTCTCTCCACTATATTGTCAGGCTCAAGCGGTCTTGTAAAACTTGGCCAGCCTGTGCCAGAATCAAATTTATCAATGGAGACAAACAGCGGCTCGTCAGAGACAATATCAACATATATACCCTCTTTTTTGTTTTCCCAATACTCGTTTTAAATGGAGGCTCTGTGCCTTTTTTCTGTGTAACATCATGCTGAAGGGGTGTGAGTTTTTTCTTTAATTCATTATCTTTCTTATCCCGCCAGACTTCATTAAGAAATTGATCGCGGCCAGACCTTGACCTGTAAAATTTGTAGCGCAGGGGATTTTTCTTGTAATAGTCCTGATGATAATCCTCTGCTTTGTAAAAGATCTTAAATTCAACTATCTTTGTGGCAATCGGCTTTTTAAAGACCCCTGATTTCCCAAGCTTTTCCTTTAAGAGTTCTGCTAAACGCCTCTGCTTATCATCATGATAAAAGATAGCTGACCCATACTGTTGTCCCCTGTCAACAAATGAGCTTCCAGCATCTGTAGGGTCTATCTGTTTCCAGAAGACATCAAGAAGCTCTTCATAGCTTATCTTTTCCGGCTCATAGATGATCTGTATTGCTTCATAATGTCCTGTTGTTCCAGAAGAGACCTCTTTATAAGTAGGCTCCTCCTTTTCGCCGCCTATATATCCTGCTATTACCTCAACCACGCCATTCAACTTTTCAAAGGGCGGCTCCATACACCAGAAACAGCCGCCTGCAAATGTAGCCTTTTCAAGTTTTTTATCTTCGCCTTTCATAGGAGCACCTTTCGTCGGGAACTCAATATTTGATCACCCGTATAAAAAAGAAAACAGGAGAACTGCTGAGAGCAAAAACCTATTTAATGTAATCATAATTATCTCACAAGAAGGTTAAAATTGTTTATATAATAACATATTATATTAGAGAATCAAAATCCGCGGGCTCCGCTTTATAAGTTTTGTTGAATAATTACAGGTTCTATGGTATATATTTGCCATAAACGTTCCTCATCATCATAGATAATTTTGATATACTTAAAAGGGGTAATGAGTGCAGATATTGGATTCAGCTATCACAAAAAATGTGCTCCCTGTTTTTCATCAGAAAATCCTTGCCCATGAGCTTACCCTCAAACGTCCTGCACATGAATTAAAGAAGCTAAGCCATACAGCCAAAAGCTGTCCTGTACCTATACTACAGGATAATGAAAAATTACAAAACAATCAGGATTATAAAGGCATCAGAGCTTATAAAAACCCCTTAGCTTTTAAAAAAGAAGGAAATGTGGTATAAAAGAGCAGTTAAAAGGTCGTTTATAAATTGGGTTGTGTAGTTTTAGCGGTATCAAGCCGCCATTTCAAATAGTAAAATAATGAAGCTGACTGATAATGAAATCCGTGACATAACCAAATACATGGAGGAGGGCAAACCGCTTCCTGATATGTATCGTTTTATCTTGTTCGGCGATAAAAGGGAAGTGGAGCTTGTCTGGAATGGCAAGACAAACGAGGTTACAAATGTTGTTTTGCCTTTTCAGATTATTGAGCATGTGGACGAGCCGAGGGCGGAGAAGGATACAAAGCTCCAAACCTCTCTTTTTGATTTTGACAATCGGGGACGGCAGGTTAAAGGATGGACAAATAAACTTATATGGGGCGACAACAAACTCATACTCTCAAGCCTGAAGAACGGCCCGCTTCGTGAAGAGATAGAGGCGCAAGGGGGAATAAAACTGATTTATATAGACCCGCCCTTTGATGTGGGCGCTGATTTTTCTATGGATATAGAAATCGGCGATGAGCAATTCACAAAACAGCCGGGGGTATTGGAGGAACTTGCTTATCGGGATACATGGGGAAAGGGCGCTGACAGTTTTATTGCTATGATTTATGAGCGTCTTTCATTGATGAGGGATTTGCTGGCCGAGGATGGGAGTATTTATGTGCATTGTGATTGGAGGGTGAATAGCTACATGCGGCTGGTACTAGATGAGGTATTTGGTGCAGCTTACTACAAGAATGAAATTCGCTGGAAACGGCAGCCAGTTCGTGGCGCTAAAGCCACCAGCAATCAGTATGCGCGTAATTCTGATGGTATATTGTTTTACTCTAAATCAGATAATTGGATTTGGAATGGAGCATACAAAGATTATGACCCAGAATTTATCAAGAGTAAATTTCGACCCGACAAAGACGGTCGCCTATTTAGGGATTGCGACCTTGGAGATTATTCGGAGAAGTCTATCAGTGATTTTGAGAAGCAAGGAAAAATTTACATCACAACTTCTGGCAAGAAAAGGCTAAAACGCTTTCTCGATGAAGAGAAAGGAGAATCGCTTGGGGACATGTGGGTTCATATCCCTGAAGTAAATTCTATGGCGGCTGAGAGGACGGGTTACGCAACTCAAAAGCCTGAATCTTTGATTGAGATTATCATCAAAGCCTCTTCCAACGAAGGCGATCTAATCGCCGATTTCTTTTGTGGTTCCGGTACAACCTGCACAGTCTCAGAAAAACTCGGTCGCAAATGGATTGGCTCTGACCTCGGTAAATTTGCCATTCATACAAGTCGTAAGCGGATGATTGGGGTTCAGAGGGAACTTAAAAAAGACGGCAAAAATTACAGGGCATTTGAAATCTTAAATCTTGGCAAATATGAAAGGCAGCATTATATCGGCGTCAATTCGAGCCTTCGGGAAAAAGAAAAGCAGAAACAGCTCGCAAGAAAGGAAAAGGCGTTTTTAGAACTTATCCTGCGCGCATACCGGGCAGAAGGGGTTGAGGGATTTAAAACCTTTCACGGCAAAAAATCCGCGCGGCTTGTGTCTGTTGGGCCGATAAACCTTCCTGTAACCCGCCTGTTTGTGGACGAGGTAATCAAAGAGTGCCTTGCCAAGAAGATTACAAAGGTTGATGTTCTTGCCTTTGAATTTGAAATGGGGCTTTTTCCGAACATACAGGAAGAGGCAAAGAAAAAGGGCATTGATTTAGCCCTTAAATATATTCCAAGAGAAGTATTTGACAAAAGGGCTGTTGAAAAAAATCAGGTTGTTTTCCATGATGTTTCATATATTGAGGTAAAACCGCATATAACCCCCCTTTCATCCCCCCTTAATAAGGGGGGAAATAGGGGGGTTGCAGTGGAGTTGACAGACTTTTCAGTTTATTATAATCAGGATACTATTGCCAATGCCGAGTCAGCGCTTAAAAATGGCAAGAGCAAGTTGGTGGTGGAAAACGGGAAGATTATAAAGGTATCAAAGGATAAAGACGGCATTGTCCGCCGTGATATTTTGACCAAGAAGTGGACTGATTGGATTGATTATTGGGCAGTGGATTTTGATTTTGAAAGCAAGAAAGAAGCTATCAGGATAAAAAATGAAAAAGGAGAAGTTGAGGAAAGATGGACAGGAGATTATATTTTTGAAAACGAGTGGCAGTCCTTCCGCACCAAGAAAGACCGCACACTTGAATTAAAAAGCATATCCCACGAGTGCACAAAGGGGCGGCGCAAGATAGCGGTAAAGGTGGTTGATATTTTTGGAAATGATACTATGAAGGTGGTGGAGGTGAAGGTATAATTCAGATTATGACAACGATTGATGAATTTAATAAATGGCTGCAAAGGCTTGAAGATCTGAATTTGGAATTTAAGACCGCAGAGAACAGCTTCAGTACAAATAAGGATCTGCCAGACTATTGTGCGGCAATTGCCAATGAGGACGGCGGTAAATTAATCCTTGGGGTTAATCCAAACATGGAAATAGTTGGCACGAGGGCTTTTCAAAACACCCACAATAAACTGTCTCATGATTTGCTTCAAAAACTTGGGATACGGATAGATGTGGAAGAACTAAATCATCCCGATGGACGTGTTTTGATTTTCCATATTCCCCCGCGTCAACCAGGACAACCAATTAAATCAACAGGAAATTATAACTTTCCTATGAGAGCAGGCGAGTCATTAGTTGAGATGGATAATGCAACTTTAAAACGTATTCTCAATGAAACAGATACGGATTTTTCTGGTCAAATTGTAACTGACTTATCCCTGGCAGATTTAGATGATCAGGCAATAGATAATTTTAGGCAACTCTGGGCTAAAAAGGCACAAAGAAACGATTATCTCTCTTATCCTAATGAAAAAACTTTACGCGCAATAGGGCTAATGTCTGAAATGGGATTAAATTATGCAAGCCTGATACTGTTTGGCAAGAAGGAAAAAATAGACGAGCTGGTTCCGGGCAGTGAAATTATCTTTGAGTGGAGACAAAATTCAAATAAAATACCTTATGATTATCGGAAAAACTGGCGAGAGTCATTTTTCAAAATCTATAATAATATATGGGAAACTATAAATGCCCGTAATATCCGATTTCCTTTTCAAGAAAGTCTCTTTCAACGGGAAATATATGCATTTAGCGAAAAACCAGTACGTGAAGCGGTGCTTAATGCAGTTGCCCATAGAGACTATACCATACATAATCGTTCTATCTTTATAAAAGTGGCGCCAGAGCAATTTCTTATTGAAAGCCCAGGGGGATTTCCATATGGAATAACTATAGAAAATATTCTCAGGGAAACTTATTGGAGAAATAGGCATATTGCAGAAACTCTTGAGAAAGCAGGGCTGGTAGAGCGTTCAGGGCAAGGCATGGATGATATTTTTGAGAGCACAATTAAAGAAGGCAAGGGATTGCCGGACTTATCCGAAAGTGACAACTTTTCTGTCAGGCTGAGAATTCCAGCACAGGTTAAAGATAAAAATTTCATCCTCTTTATTGAAAAGATAACAAGAGAAAAACAAATAATGCTATCTTTTGATGAAATTTACGAATTAGAGAAAATTCGTGAAAATCAACCTGTTACTGAAATAGAATACAAGAAAAAATTTCTTGATATAGGCATTATTGAAAGAGTTGGTAAAACCAGCGGAGCAAAATATATCTTGTCTCATAACTATTACACACACTCAGGAAATTTAGGAGAGCATACCCGTATTGCAGGATTAGAAAGAGAGCAAAAAAAGGTACTTATTTTAAACCACTTAAAGAAAAATAAAGGCTACTTACATAATTTACGTATTACTTTCCCAGAGTTGAAACCGATGGATATTTCTAATTTATTGCAGGAATTGAAAAATGATAAGAAAATTGAGCATGTTGGATCTGCACGAACTGGCTATTGGAAGCTTAAAAATTAAATCTATATAGATTTAGATTTGCTTACTTTTACTAAGTATTGTTTAAAAAACACATAGTTACATATGGTAGAACTAAATATATTCTAAATATAAATTCTAAATAATAAAACATGGCACTACACCCAAAATTTCCAAAATTTATATTAAGTCAAATTAGCTAATTTGTTGTATCATAACCCTATGCTCCTCAATCGTCAAAAGGCGTTATTAAACTACATCTCTATTTCTGGAGAGATTAAAAGCAAGACTTTGCTTGTAAAAGCGTTGTTTTTGCTTTGCGAAGAAGAATTGAAGCCGCGCGGCTGTTCGCTATACGATTTTTTTCCGTATAAATACGGACCCTATTCATTTAGTTTGATGAAACTTGATATTCAAAAGTTGATTATGGAAGGCATTATCTCTGATTTGCCTTATCGCATAATTGACAAGAAACGCGCCAATAAAATAATTGATGGATTAAACGGGGCAATGTCTTCTGCTTTGGAGAGACTACATAATAAATATGGCAAAATGAGTGTGGCGAAAATTAAAGATTATGTTTATGCCTGCTATCCGTATTTTGCCATTCACAACGAGAACAATCCCGAAGCCTATTTGCCGTATGACCCTGCCTACAGTCCCTTGCTTCAAAAAGCCAGTATTTTCACAATAGGCTATGAAGGCAAAAGTTTAGACGCTTTTCTTAACACCCTTATTGTAAATAATATTAAATCGCTTGTTGATATCAGGAATAATCCGGTGAGCATGAAATACGGGTTTTCCGGCAGCTCGCTGAAACATTATATAGAAGAGGCAGGAATAAAATACATCTCTATTCCTGAGCTTGGTATAGAAAGCCAATATAGAAAAAATTTGAACAATCAGGTGGATTATGCAAATTTGTTTAAAATTTATGAAAGCGAAATCTTGCCGCAAAGAAATGATAAGATGGTTTTGCTGAAAAACCTGATTATGCAGGAGAAACGGATTGCCTTGATGTGCTTTGAAAAAGATGAGCAAATGTGCCATCGAGGTATTGCGAGCCGTTACCTACAGGATTATTGCAACAATAAATATGGATTATCTCATCTCTAAAACAGGCGAAAAATTGCCTATAGAGAAGGTTAAGGTTTTGATAGCTGTTAAAACTTATCCTCTTCCGTCAAAAGAATATCAGGAAACTGTTTGCACCGCCGGAGTCAGAGAAGACGGAACATGGATAAGGTTGTATCCAGTACCTTATCGTCATTTGCCATATGATCAATGGTATAAGAAGTATCATTGGATTGAACTTGAGGTTATTAAGCACGACAAGGATCCAAGGAGTGAAAGCTATAGACCTTATGGGGAAATCAAAATTCTCGGTAAAATAGACACTAAAAATAATTGGGCAGAAAGAAAAAGATATGCCTTAAAACATATTGAACCGTCGTTAGAGGCACTAAAAGAAAAAAGCAAAAGAGGGGTATCTCTCGGCGTTATCAAACCAAAAGAGGTTTTAGATTTTATTGTTGAACCGGTATCCGGCGAATGGAAAGATAAATGGCAATCGCTTTTTAAGCAGCTAAAATTATTTGGAGAACAGCAAAAACCATTGGAAAAGA
>JAHFEP010000133.1 GCA_023248415.1 Nitrospirota bacterium | reverse complement strand
TAGCTTTAAGAACTTCTTCCATTATGGGGATGGCTTTTTTAAAATCCTTTTTCCCAGCATAAGTAGTTGAGAGAAGCATCTTTGCATCAATATTATTAGCCTCTTTGCTCAGGATAAAATCTGCCTTTTCCTTTGCCTTTTCAAAATCACCTGAAAGCAGATAAAACTCGCCTATCTTTAACTGCGCATCCATCAGGTTTGGATCAAACTCAACAGCCTTGTTAAGCTCCTGAAATGCAAGCTTCAGGTAAGTAGGCCCGCTGAGCTTCAGGTATGCAAGGCCAAGGTTATAATGCCCCTGTGCATTTTTAGGGTCTATCTGAACAACATTCTTAAACTCAATTGAAGCCTCTTTATATTGAGAAGAGTTTAGATATTCTTCTCCTTTTTTCATATGCTTTGCAAGTTTTCTCTCAGAACTGCAGGCAGACAATGTTATCACTATTAATGTCAAAATTATTACAAACCTTTTCAAAATATTGAAGCCATTAAATGCTTTTATCATAGCAAACCCCTTTATTATTTTTGTTTTTCATAACTTTTTTGTGGATTACCCCTTTCTTGTCATTCCTGCTATCCTTCGCTGCTCCGCAGCTATGGAATAGCGAAGGACAGCATGCTTCTGGCAGGAATCTAATTCCTATGGATTCCTGCTGTTGCCCCTTATCTTTGACCAGAAAGATTGGCAGGACAAAAAGATTATATTGTAAGTATCATATATTGTCAAATTAAAAAGAATTCCATAAGCTGCGACAGACCATCTGGCAAAAGGCAAAAGATTATGCTTGCAAAATAATATACTCATAAGTATAATACTCTAAAGTATATCAGGAGGTTTTGTGGAGTTCATAAACAGAGAAGACGAGCTGTCATTCCTTAATGAAAAATGGCAGGATCAAAAGACCCAATTAATTGTATTGTGGGGAAGGCGCCGAGTTGGAAAGACCGAGCTTGTAAAACAGTTTATTAAAGGCAAACCACATGTATATTTTCTTGCTGAAAGCACTAACGAACCCGAGCAATTAAGGAGGTTTTCTATCTCCCTTGGACAGTTTTTCAATGAACCCCTTCTTGCTACGAGGGGATTTGCCGGATGGGAGGAGACATTTAAATACATCAAGGAGAAAAAGCAAAGGTTTGTTCTCACAATCGATGAATTCCCCTATCTCATCCAGTCCAATCCGGCAACTCCAGGCTTGTTTCAGAAAGGCTGGGATGAATATCTGAACAAAAGCAACATATACCTTATCCTTCTTGGTTCAAGCATGTCCATGATGGAGACAGAGGTTTTGGGCTATAGGGCGCCCCTTTACGGAAGGAGGACAGGTCAGTGGAGAATAGACCCCATGCCTTTTCACACTATAAGCAGATTCAGAAAGGATAAGGGCTTTGAGGACAGGCTCTTACATTACTCTGTAGCAGGAGGCATCCCTGCCTACTGGCTGCAATTTTCAAAGGAAAAGGATTTCATAAAAAACCTCAAAGACCATGTCTTAAGAAAAGGTCAGGCGCTTTATGATGAAGTAGAGTTTATGTTAAGGGAGGAGTTGAGAGAGCCGAGGTATTATTTTGCGCTTCTTCAGGCTATTGCGCAGGGTAAAAGAAAACTCTCAGAAATTGTAAATGCCACGGGTATTACCCAGCCTGTTGCAAACAAATATCTTGGGGTTCTTTCTGACCTCAAGATTGTGGAGAGAGAGCTTCCTGTTACTGAAGAAAAACCTCTAAAAAGCAAAAAAGGGCTTTACAGAATCACCGATGAATTCTTCCAGTTTTGGTTTAGGTTTATCTTTCCAATGCGGAGTGAATTAGAGATGGGAAGAACAGAGGAGGTCATCACGAATGTGAAAAAAGGACTCCCGCAGCATCTTTCCGCCGTGTATGAAAAAACCGCCACTGAACTGCTCTGGAAAATGAGGCAGAGGCTCTTTCCTTTTACAGCATTTGGCAGGTGGTGGGAAAGGAACGAGGAGATAGATATAGTTGCTATCAATAGGGATTTGAACTCTATCCTTTTTGGAGAGGTTAAATGGAGTGAAAAACCTGTGGGATTAAATGTATATGACGAACTAAAACAGAAGGCTCAGAAGGTTATGTGGGGTGGAAAAGGAAGAAAAGAATACTACTGTCTTTTTAGTAAAAGCGGTTTTACAGATGCAATGGTAAGGACGGCAGAAGAAGAAGACGTTTATCTGTTTAAAGGAGAAATGATTCAACATTCACCCAAATAAAAAAACGCCCACTGGCTTTAAAACCAGCAGGCGTTTTTTAGGATTACTGATAATCACTTAGCACTTAGCACTAATAACTGAACGCTTTTATCCCTTCATCCTCTTCCTTGCAAAGAAACCAAAACCAAGAAGGCCTGAGCCGAGAAGCAAGAGGGTTGATGGTTCGGGGACTGCGCCACATGTAGGCTGACCAGGACTACCACAAGGCGTAAAACTGCCAGCTTTGATAAACACAGCCGAATCAAGAATCCGATCACCGGAATCGGCAATACCAAGCATCATACTATTGGTCACACCAGCATTCACAGGCGCAACCATAGACAGAACAACAGTTAGACCATCCATTTGTGTATTCAGATGGGCATCTGTGTTATTAATATAATAGGCACTATTCAGTCCCAAATTGACGTTGTTGATTGCCACTGGTGTGACTGTCCCAGGAATAAGGGCATAGTTCACACCGTTAACAAAGAATCCGAATACGTCATTGAACGCGGAGCCAACCCATTCATTATACTCCTCTGAACTGAACACATAACTAAACTGTACAAAGTTACCTGTTGGAACAAAATTAAAGGACAGTATTGATGCATCGTATGTAGTGTAGCCTGGGACAAGCCCATTGAGTGTCGCATTGCCAGCCAGACCATTATTAGTTGTCTGGGAAGTACTGTTATTCGGCCCGATCACATTTGCAGCGCTGCCACTGGTCAAGAGGATTCCGTTTTCAAATCCTATTATGCCAGTTCCTCCGGAAAATTGTCCTGACGCATTGTTTCCGCCTGTGTAAACTACACTGGACACTGATATACCGCCACCCAAAAGAGTGTTTACCATGTCCGTGGCGGTTACCCCAGAAGTAATATCTGATGTAATCAAAACAGCCTGCGCTCCTCCAGCAATTCCCATAGTAATAAACAATGTTATAATTATAGTAATTAATAATTTTCTCATTTTCACCCTCCTTTTTCTATTTTTTATTTTCATCACTCTCTTAAAAGCTGCTTCTACTTACCTTTTTTTCTCAATCCCATTATCCCAAAACCAAGAAGACCAGAGCCGAGGAGAATCAGTGTGCCGGGCTCAGGAACCGGCGCTACTCCATCACTTCCATTGTTTACAAAATTCAATGCCAGCTCATTTGTATTCACGACGGTTGGCAGTATCCATGTAATGTTCGCGTTGTTATAGTACGGATTTGACCACCATGCAGGCTGTTGTGGTGCGCCAACAGTAACTTGATTAGCAAATGTCATTATTGCACTATATGAGGAATCAGCATTATCACCAGAAAGTGTATAATATCTGCTGCCATCATACAATGCAAAATCAATGACATCACCACCCTGAAATGTTGCAACGCTTACAAAACCTATGGAAGAAAATATTGAGCTGCCATTTAGGAAGTATCCGTAGGTATATGTCCCGGTACCACCTGCACTCAATATATCAACAGTCACATTCCCATCTGTATTGCCATCAATTGCAATAATCGGTGTTCCACCCATTGTAATAGCCCAGGCTGGTACTGACATTAGCGCAACAAAAAGAAACATAATTGCCAATACATTTGTTATCTTGGTAATTTTCATCTTATTTCTATCACCTCCCTCCAGATTAAGATTATTAACGAATCATTTCTGAGTTTATTTTCTGAGTATATTTTCTAAGTTTATTTTATGCAAATAACATACCACTGTCTTGGACAAATGTTTTATGAACCATAACTTATTGATTTATAAAAATATTCTCAAATAACCTATCAAGAGTAAAGGTTGTGATAAAAGATAAAATGTAAAAATTATTGACTGTAGCAGTTCTCTTTTTAATCCGCCAATAATTAAAAATATATAATAAATCAATCAGTTAGAAAAATTTGAGCAAGTATATAAAAAATAAACTATTAGTGTCAAATTTCTTTACACTCTTAATTCGCAAATAATATTTATAACTCATTGAAATATTAGTAAAACATTCAATTATAGATATTAATATCGCATATAAAGGCTATGAGGTGTCTATTTTTTTACAATTTCAAATATTCTCATCATGATTCGGGTAATTCTTATTATTTTAAATTCACTTAATTTTCAAGGGATTATAAGTAAATCTGTAATAACAGAAATAACAGATAACTTAGCACAGATATTGCATTATTAGATATTACGTTACATAAATGAAGCTCTTGCAAAAGTCCCGATTTTGTCATTCCCGCAACGTTTCTGAGCGGGAATATGGTTCTAAGTGCTTGAAAAACCATATCCCCGATAAAAACATTCGGGGATGACAGACACTTTTGCAAGAGGCTCTAAATACTAAATATAAAAAAGATTAGGGAGGATTTACAATGAAGTTTTTAAGATTAAAAACAGTAGTCGTCAGTCTATTGCTTATCACAGGGCTTTTCATTTTTAGCCCTGCGCCAAGCCTTGCAATCCCAACACTTCAGCTTGACATTGCAGGCGGGTCTTACGATTTTTCTACAGATACAATTGTCTCATCAGGCAATACTTTCACCCTTTATGCCTACCTAAATCCAAACTTTTGTAATACTTTATCAGATACATATTATATCTCAGCAGCCATAGCGCCGAAGGTGGATAAAGGCGGCGCTGATATTGGCTCTTTTAATTTTAATGGAACTACTGTAAACGCCACAAGCGATATGACTTACGGTGTGCCGCCGTTAGAAAACATCGCTAAATTGCAGGGATGGGATTCTGGAGATTTACCAAAGCATGGAATATTCCCAACATACTTTTCAGAATTTGAATTTCAGTTTAGCTCAAGCAATCAGGTAAAACCATATAATACTATGGAGAGGTCAATATTTGACAAAGATATTCCAGCGGGAACAGGCATGTATTATGCTGCATTTACAATAGATACATCTTTATTAGACCCAAACTATGTCATCCATTTTGATCTGTATAATACTATACTAAAGAAGGGTGGAGATATTGATGTATCCCAGTTTGCCCCTTTTTCTCATGATGCTCAAAGCGCAGCAGTTCCTGAGCCTTCAACAGTGCTGCTTTTAGGAAGCGGACTTTTAGGATTATGGGCAACAAGAAGGTTTTTAATTTAAAGCAAACATATCAAGGATTGCAAAGGAAGGGGCGGCATAAAAGCCGCCCTTTTTTATTTTGTAATATTATATTTCTTGATTAAGTGATGCAGTGTTGGTCTTGTTAAACCGAGTTCCGCAGCAGCCTTGCTTATATTCCCTTTGTGTTTTGCGAGAGCGGCATTGATAATCTTTTTTTCAAGCTCTTCTTTCGCCTTTTTCAAGTCAAGTGATTGGCTTGCCCTCTCTCCTGCTTCAAAACCCAAGTCAGCAGAAGTAATCGCATGACCTTCAGAAAAGGTTATTGCCCTTCGTATCCTGTTTTCCAGCTCCCGCACATTGCCAGGCCATTCATATCTATTTATGGCATCTATTGCCTCATCGCTCAGCGATTTAGTTCCTTTTTTGCTATCTGTAAATTTTTGCAAAAATGTCTTTGCTAACAGAAGTATATCCTCGCCTCTCTCTCTTAAAGATGGCAGATCAATTGTTACTACTGCAAGCCTGTAATATAAATCCTCTCTGAACAACCCGTCTGCAACAAGCCTTTTTACATCTTTGTTTGTTGCTGCAATAATCCTAACATCAACCTCTATAGCCTCCCTGCCGCCAACCCTTTCAATCTTGTGGTCCTGAAGAAATCTAAGCATCTTTACCTGAAGAGAGAGCGGAAGTTCTCCAATCTCATCTAAAAAGAGTGTGCCGCCTTCTGCAAGCTCTATCCTGCCTTTTCTCTGAATATGCGCGCCTGTAAATGCGCCCTTCTCGTGGCCAAAGAGCTCGCTTTCCATAAGGTTTTCTGGTATAGCGCCGCAGTTTATCGGTATAAACGGCTTGTCATGCCTTACACTCTGGCTGTGAATAGCATGTGCTGCAAGCTCCTTTCCTGTGCCGCTCTCGCCTGTTATCAGCACAGGGACATCAGTAGTGGCAATCTTTCTGATTGTTGCAAAGACCTGCTGCATCTTAGGACATGTGCCGATTAACTCTCCAAATGACTGAGACTCAACCTTTTCCTGTAATTTTCTGTATTCAGCCTCAAGTGTATGAACATAATAAGCGCGTCTGAGGATTGCCTTAAGCTCGTCTATATTAACTGGTTTGGTAAAGAAATCATGCGCGCCCTGCGCAATCGCTTCAAGAGCAGCAGATTTATCAGGATTACCTGTAACAACTATGACTTTGGCAGCAGGGTCGCGCTGTAATATCATTTTAAGCAGCCGCAGCCCTTCTGCTGTGCCCTCAGGATGCGGCGGCAGGCCAAGGTCAAGGGTCACTAAGCAGGGATGTTCATTTTTCAATATCTCAAGCGCCTTATCGCTGTCTCCTGCAAAATACGCCTCATAATCCTGCGCCAATGCCCACTTCATCTGGGTGCGGATGGGCTCGTCATCGTCTATGATTAATAACTTAGGCTTAGTCATAATAAATATAGGTTAAGGTTTAGAGTAAGGTTAAGTCTTCTTCTGTAATGAACTAATTAAAGAGTTTAATTCCTTCCATATTTTTTCAATAAGGTTTATATGCTTGTCAAATTCTAATCTATCAAAATATCCTACTTTGTATCCATAAATTAGATGATTCTTAGTTTCTGCTAAGGAGCCTCTGGAGTTATAATAAAAATTCAGCTTGTCTTTGGTATGTTTTCTACCAAAACCTTCGGCTATATTTCCAGAAACAGATAATGCTGAACTCCTGATCTGAGAGGTCAATCCATAATCCTCTTTTCTTGGAAGTTTTTCTGTTAGCTTAAATACGCTAACAGCTAATTCCATTGCTTTCTCCCATACAGGCATCTCTTCAAAAGAATTATATGCCATTACTTATCCTTATCCTCAGCCTTAACCTTATTATTCTACTGGCAGCCTCACCTTAAAGGTTGTCCCCTTCCCTTCCTCGCTTTCCACTTCTATACCCCCGCCGTGTGCCTCAACAATTGCCTTGCACTGAAAAAGGCCTATTCCAAAACCGCTCTTCTTGGTTGTCTTGAAAGACTTAAATAACTCCCTTTCCATAAACTCCTTGGACATCCCGGCTCCATTATCAGAGATTGTTATGCATACATTACCGTTGCTTAATGACGACTGCACAATTATCCTTCCATCCTTGCCAACAGCCTCATATGCATTTGAGATAAGATTAAAAAATACCATTTCCATTGCATCAGAGTCAACACTAATCTGTGGGATGCTGTTTATCTCATTAATAATAGCAGCATCCTTATTTTTAGTTAAGGGGAGCCTTTTTATTGCGCTGTCAATCAGGCTTTTTATGTCAACTTTCTCTTTATTTATCTCAAGCCCCCTATGCACTGTTGCTGAAAGTTTTCCAATCAATCCTTTCATCCTGTTCACTGTGCTGTCAATTGTCTTAATGGCATCTTTCTGAAATTCCGGATTATTTATATTGTTTCTGGCATTCTGGCTGACAAGTGAAAGTGAATTTGTTAAATTCTTTAGGTCATGCATTATAAAAGACGACATCCTGCCAAAGGCCTCAACCTCCTTTGCTGAAATCAGGTCATTGGCAAGT